>WRFK01000039.1 GCA_009778835.1 Spirochaetaceae bacterium | reverse complement strand
TCCACTCATACCCTAGAATTATCGGTGGATCTTTTTCTTTACTCATTTTATCAAGGATATCTTTCATCCATGGATTTTCGCATGAAATCAATATGAAGGAAGCAAAAAAGGTAATACAAAAAAACACAAGGCTTATTTTTTTCATCATCTTATTATTATAACATTCTCTCATTCTTTAATAATATATGAGATCATACTATTGTCAATAAAAACCAATTAACCATTCCGTCATTGCAAGCCGCTATTAGGCGACGAAGCAATCCATTTCCCCAATTTAGCCTATGGCTGAGCCGATCTCGCTAAGTCCTCGCTTCGCTGTGGAGACGCTCGACGTCTCAACCTTCGGCCAATCCATTTATGACATAACCTCAATCGCTCCTCTTAAAAAGGGATTATCTACAGCACAAACCATTTTGCAGAGCAAAACTGCTTGCCAAAATATAGTAAAACCGATTCGACAAACCCATAATTATATTCTATAATCAAGCCATGAAAACAATGGTGATGTTTTTGCTTTTACTGGTTTTATTCTCCTCTTGTTTCAAAACAGAGGAGGTTTCTCTTGAGCAATGGAAAAGCATTACTGTTGCGGGGCTGGATGAATTACTGGCAATGACCCAAAGCAAGCCCTGGCGCGGGGAAGAATTTGTTTCCGGCCGTCCTGGAGGGGTTTGGAATTCAGCAGTTGTCAGCGAGCCCAAGACCTTTAATCTCCTGGTTGCAGAACGGGATGCCCCTTCCAGCGCCATTGCCAGGATGATGCTTGATTCCCTGCTTGATTATGATATGGTCAACCGGGAATGGAAGCCAAGAGTTGCATCTTTTGAAATCGAAGTTGATGCGGCTGCCGGGACACTCCGGGTCATCTATACACTTAGGGATGATCTCTATTGGAGCTTTTACAATTCCGACAAAAAGATTCCTGTTACAAGCAATGATGTTATCTTCTGGTACAATGAGATTCAGGGGGACAGAGCATTTCTAAGTTCTGCGTTTAACAGTCAGTTTATTATGCTGGAAGATGGCAGCGCAGCCCGAATCACTATAGAAAGAATCAATGATAAGAGCTTTGCTTTCTTTTTTCCCCGCATTGTTGCTGACCCACTTCTTAGCACAAACATGACCTTTGGTCCCAGCTTCATATTTGAAGAAGCAAAAATAAAAAAAGGCTCTCAGGGGGTGATGGACCTTTTCAGCATTGCCTCTGACCCAAGAGAGATCCCATCCATGGGCCGATGGTTCCTTATTGAATATGTGCCGGGACTGCGCCTGGTATTCAGCAGAAATAACGATCACTGGGAAAAAGACGATGCTGGTTTTTCTTTTTCCTACCCCAGCGAAAGCATAGTCCAGATTTTGCCGGACACGAATACGCAATTTCTGGTTTTCCAGGAAGGAAGGCTTGAGAGTTACGGCGCAAGGCCAGAAGATCTGGATGAGATCATCAAAGGCCAGGCAGGACAAGGGAGGAATAACCGATTCAGAAACAATCGAGGAACCTACACAGTATTTAATGCCGAAGGCTCTATAGGAGCACCGCTCTGGAGTTTTAATCAGAATCCACGGAACAACGACCAGCCATTCTATGACTGGTTTACGCAAAAAGAATTCCGCCAGGCCATGAGCTCTATTCTTAACCGGGACAGGATTGTTTCCCAGGTGTTCCGGGGCTTGGCAGAACCCAAGGAGGATTTTTTCCCTCCTCCAAATCGCTTCTATAACCCGGATATAAAACTCCGCTATACCTACGATCCTCAAAGAGCAATTGAACTTCTTGCTTCCATAGGTATAACCCGGGATGCAGCAGGAGTTATGCGGGATACTTTGGGAAGAGCTATTGAATTCGATCTTTCAATTACAAGTGATGTAACGATTCTTTCTGATACTGCTTCGATTATTGTTGATGAGGCAGCAAAGATCGGGATAAAAATAAATGTGCGTCCTACAGATTTTCAAAAGCTGGTGGATCAGCTTACAAATACTTATGATTGGGGATCAGTCATTATTTCTTTGGGCGCCAATCTGTTTCCATCACAGGGAAGCAATGTATGGCCTTCGGGCGGCAACCTCCATTTGTGGCATCCTCTGCAGAAATCACCCGGAACATATTGGGAGAAGCGCATTGATTATCTTTACAATGAGGGGAGTTATACAGTTGATCCAGAAAAGGCGCGGATCATCTGGGATGAGTTTCAGAACATAATTCTGGAATACTTACCTTTAATCTATCTCTCCAGGTCGCGAAGTTTTTTCGCTATTCAGAACCGATGGGATTTTACAAACTTTTTTTTCGATAATCTCAGTGGCGCAGAGACATCGTATTTATTTTTAAAACAGCAGTGAGTGTATTATAAATGAAGACATTGAAAAAATTAGTTTTTCTTTTAGCAAAGCCAATCTTCCTCTTTAGAAAAAAAGCCCCTCTCCTTTCCTATATAATGGGCCGTATTCTTGTGATGATGGCCATGCTTTTTCTCCTGGGTTTCGCGGTCTTTGGCCTTATGGCGCTAGCGCCCGGTGACATTGTAAATCAGGTGATGATCCAGCAGATAATGAGTTCTGCTGAAGGACGGGCGAACGTGACCCGGAATGATTTGACAGGCGAATGGGCAGAAGCCATGCGCAAAGAGCTTGGTCTTGATCAGCCATTCTATGTCCAATATTTTAAGTGGCTTAGACAAGTGGTTGTCCACCGAGATCTTGGAGTAAGCCTTATTTCACGGGCGCCGGTCTCTTTTCTGTTAGGCTCAAGGCTTTGGAATTCTGTACTCCTTAACTTGATATCCCTTGTGCTAATCACCCTTTTTTCGTTTTTGCTCGGAGTTTATTTTTCAACCAAAGCTGGAACCAAAACCGATGTTGCAGTAAGTTTCTTTGCTCTGGCGCTCCATGCTTTTCCCGGAATACTGCTTTTGATTTTGTTGCAGCTATTTGCTTTTCTTTCAGGTCTTTTCCCTGTAACTGCTTATCCACCATTTCCTTTCCACTACGCGCCCGGCAAATTTGTTTTTTCTTATGCTCACCATATTTTTCTGCCGCTGCTCGCAGCATTCCTTGGCGGTATAGGCGGAACCCTAAGGATAGTCCGGGCAATGATGCTGGACCAGTTGGGTCAACCCTACATCACGAGTCTCCGCTCACGGGGTATTGCCGAGTGGAGGATCTACCTTGTCCATGCTTTCAGAAATACTCTTAACCCATTCATCACCGGAAGCGCCAACATGCTGGCAGGGCTTTTCTCCGGCTCACTCATTTTAGAGATCATCTTCGCTTACCCTGGCATAGGGCGGCTCATGTATGAAGCAGTGCTGCAACAAGATGTTAACCTGGTGCTCGCCAATATGATGTTCATCTCTTCGCTGGTTCTGGTGGGCATGGTCATAAGCGATATTTGTCTTGCCCTGGCTGACCCCCGTATACGCTACGGAAAGGATGAAAAGTGAAACGCTTTTTGATTTACCTCAAGGGCCGGCCTTTGCCTATGGCTTCGGTGATTCTCTTGATCATTCTATATTTATCGATGATCTTCGCCGAGTTTATCGCTCCTTATGGTCCGAATAGTTCTTTTCCGGAATATACTTGCCATCCGCCAAATGCACGCTTTCATCAGGGAGGATTTAAGGTACAGGAACATCGGGTCATAAACACAGTGAACTGGAAATATGTCCGTATCAAAGATCAATTCGCAGATATTCGGTTTTTTGGCAAGGGTGAACCATACAAGCTCTGGGGGCTTATCTCTATGGAGAGACGCCTTTTTACCACTAATGACTATCCGGTTTTTCTCATGGGCGCAGACACATTGGGGCGTGATCTTTTCTCACGCATCATATATGGTTCGCGGATATCGCTGACTATTGGATTTGTCGCCACTGCTATTTCGCTGCTCTTGGCAATTTTCTTTGGAGGCTTGGCTGGTTACTTTGGAGGAAAAACAGACTGGCTAGTTATGCGTTTTGCTGAATTCCTCATGCTTATTCCCGGCCTCTATCTAATACTCTTTCTCCGCTCACTTTTATCTGGGCAGATGGATACTGGCCAGGCTTTTATGATGATAACCCTCATCCTCTCTTTGGTGGGTTGGCCAGGGACTGCACGTACCCTGCGGGGAATGATCCACTCAATCAAGCGGGAAGAATTTATTCAGAATGCACAACTTGAGATGATCCCTTCGATGGTGATCATCTTCCGGCATATCATTCCCCAGATAGCGAGCCTCCTTATTGTGAGCATAGCTCTTTCAGTACCTGGATTTATAATGACAGAAACTGTCCTTTCCTACCTTGGTTTGGGTATCGCAGACCCTGCAGTAAGCTGGGGTTCTCTTATAAGGCGGGATATATCTACAATTTCAAACTTAATGGCATACCCATGGCTACTGAGTCCAGTGTGGTTTTTGCTGGGCGTAACATTCAGCTTCAACTTTCTTGGAGATGCTCTCAGGGATTATTTTGATCCATATCATACTGTGTTCAGAAAAAGAGGAATTCCATTCTTAAAATATTTCTCACGATTCCGCGCCATATTGCGGCATCCAGGCTGCAACGAGAGATGCGACATCCGTGGCGCAGATGCGCAAAGTACGCAGAGAGATTTTGAAACTATGTTGCCCATTGTATCAGAGACCGACAACCTGCTCGAAGTAAAAGACTTGCAAGTGATCTTTTCTGTGCTTCGGGGCAGGAAGGTTCTTTCGGTGAATGCTGTGCGGGGTGTTTCATTCACAATTAAAAAAGGGGAAGTCCTTGGCATAGTCGGAGAATCAGGTTCCGGAAAAAGCGTAACCACCCAGTCGCTTCCTGGCTTGCTGCCCGCAAGCGCTACAGTGTCTGGTTCGATTCTTTATGAAGGGAAAAATATACTTGGTCTTTCTGCAAAAGAACTAAAAGCATACAGGGGAAAAAAGATCGGCATGATATTTCAGGAGCCTGGCCGCTCTTACGATCCACTACAGAACATGAAAAGTGTTTTTCTTGAGACTTTCAGAAACAGCGATCCAAACATAACTAAAGAAGAGGCTATGGACAAAGCTGTTATTCTACTTGATGAGGTAGGACTCCCCCATGGAAGGGAACGGCTTTCCAACTTTCCCCACCAGTTCTCCGGCGGTCAGCTCCAGCGCATTGGTATTGCTCTGGCTCTTGCCCAAGGCTGCGACCTCCTTATCGCAGACGAACCCACAACAGCATTGGATGTTACAATACAAAAGCAAATTATGGAACTCCTTAAAGAACTCAGGCAAACAAGGCGCATCTCAATTATATTTATCAGCCACAACATTGACCTTGTGGCAGACATTTCCGACCGCATCCTCGTGATGTACGGCGGTCTGGTGATGGAGGCTGCTCCTGCTAATTCGATTTACTCCAGCGCGATCCATCCCTACACAAAAGCACTGCTTGCCGCAAGTCCCTGCTTTGGAAGCCATTACACAGAGCAGCGGCTCAAGGTTATTCCCGGTAAAGTGGCAGACCCTGCAAATCCTGAACCTGGCTGCCCCTTCGCGCCACGCTGCGAGGAAGCTGTTGAGGAATGCCGAAAGAGTATTCCACCCATTGCAAGGCTTAAAGATAGTGTCCACGAATTCCGCTGCATAAAGGGGTCAAACCATGAGTAAAGAGAATCCGGTTATCTCCGTCACCAATTTGCGAAAGCGTTTCAACCTTGAGGCAGGATTCTTTGCCCGGCTTGGCCGATATGTCCATGCAGTAAACGGAGTCTCTCTGGTTATCGGGAGGAATGAAACCTATGGCCTTGTTGGAGAATCAGGTTGCGGCAAAACCACAACTGCCAGGCTCCTTGTCCGCATGTATGAGGCTGATGAGGGGGAGATAACCTTTCAGGGGAGAGATGGTAATGTTGAAGATGTGAGGAGTTTAAAAGGCCTTGAGTTCAAGCGCTATAGGGAAAGAGTAAAATATATTTTTCAGGACCCAGCCAGATCTCTTAACCCGAGAATGACAGTGTACGAGGTGCTTACTTCCGGAGCAAGGTGGTCAATGAAAAGACGCGGTGCTGCAGGCAAAGCAATCCTAAGGGAAGAAGCTGCTGCCATACTTGAGGAAGTGGGGCTATCTGCTGCAGATTTGGAAAGACGGCCTGCAGAATTTTCAGGTGGTCAGCGTCAGCGTATCTCCATAGCCAGAGGGCTTCTCATGAAACCAGACCTTCTTATTTGCGACGAAGTAGTTTCTGCACTTGATGTTTCAATTCAGGGGCAAATACTCAACTTGCTTCTTGATCTGCGCTCTTCGCATCAGGAGCTTTCATTTTTATTTATTGCACACGACTTAAAAGTTGCCTGTTACTTCTGCGACCGTATCGGAGTCATGTACCGCGGAGAGATTATGGAGGAGGCTCCTGCTGCAGAAATTTGGAGACAAGGGTTGCATCCATACACAGAGCTGCTCTTTTCCTCTGTGGGAAAAATCCCAAAAGGAGAGCTTGGTTCTTCAGCAGCGCATGCCAAAGCGGCCAGTATAAAAAGCATTACTACGGAGACAGAAGGGTGTTCTTTTGCTTCACGTTGTCCTTATGCACAAGAGCGCTGTTTCATGGAAAAACCGGATTTAAGATCTGTGGGAGACAGGCATTTTGTAAGGTGCTGGAGATAATTCTCAATGGCAATCAGCTATGCGCTTGCCATGTTGTCTGACCTCTAAAAACAATTCTTTCTGTCTGCAAGTTTTTTAATTCATGATAAAAAGAGCTTTCTTTCATATATGCTATAGATTCAATATCAACCTCAGATGATATTTCTTCAACATATTCTGCATACAATTCTGAAACATATTTTGTCCTGTGAAATTCAAAAGGGACAGTATCTAAAATCCATTTTATATAACTTAAACTTGTAACATGCGAATTCATATCAAAATCACTTGGCCTTGCCTTAAATGTTGCAGTAATCTTATTACCCTCAAATTTTTCAACCTTAATTTTAAAATCTTCGGGCATTACTGATTCTTCTGCAATTGGAAGATCCTTTACGACCTCATCAATTTTACATAGCCTTCTTGTATTAACATCTATGAGCATCCAGTTTGTAACTGATCTTGCAACCTCCATCCCTTTTTCATCTTTTAAAAAAAAATCACGAAGAGCGCGCAGTCCTGTTTTATTTCTGGGCCATGTTTCTACTGTTATACTGCTTCTCCATGCAGGATAGGTTGAGAATTTTACATATTGCTTTGCAAGCATCCATGTCTGGTTATATTTTGCAAGATCTGCAACACTTATTCCAATGTCAATGCACTGCCTGGATGCTGATTCCTGCATTATTGCGCAAATCATTGTCGGTGTTGCGAGCTTTGTCATATCAACATCAAATGAATTTACTATAAAAGTTTCTTTGTATTTCATATTAAAAATTGTAAATAGATAGCTCGATCAAGTCAATTCAGGTAATTAGCTTTTTACATTTTTGGTACAAATCTGGAATGTCTTCTGTTATGGTTACCCAGACTGTTTCTGCATCCAATTGTCCGTATCCATGGACAACTATATTCCTGAGCCCAACAATACTTTTCCAGGGAATCTGATGATGTGTTGCAATAAACTCCTCTGTTAAATGACGCGCAAGTTCTCCAATTTGCAGCAGACTCATACAGACCGAATTAAAATAATCCTTGTCTGAAATAAATATATTAAAATCATTGCCAAAACGTTTTTGTGAGTTAAGCACATTCTCGATATGTTCAATGATTTGTTTTATTATTTTGGTATTCTTATCCATAAATTAGAATCATTTCTTTTTCTATCTGTTCCTTGAATTCATTGGACAAACCAGCAGTAGTAACTACATCAACATTACTTTTAAATGTTTCTTCCAAATCTTGCCGAAAACCGGAAAGTTCAAAAAGAGTACGTATTTTCCCTTTCTCTATACATAAATCAATATCGCTTTCAATCCCGGCTTCTCCCCTCGCATAGGAACCGAATAAATATGCTTTTTGAATGCCATATTGCTGAGCAGTATCAATGATTTTATTTTTGATTTCCTCAATAGTATAAGGCTTGTTCATAATTACATAGTATAAAACAAAAATAAAATTTGTCAATCAATATGGTGACATCAATCATCATATCGAAAGTGGTTCAATAAATTTTTTCTTAAATTTGTTAGGCAGAGGATCTTCTTCCAACGGGCCAAGCACTCTTTCCATCTCTTCAATATTTGAAAAAATGATTTTTCTTATTGGATCATCATAATCTTTTTTTCTGCTTTTAATTATTTCCTGTTCGATTTTTTTAAGCAATTTTTCATAATCTGATTTTAAATTATTTAAGAATTTTTCATCCGGCTTTTCTTTTTTATATAGCATCATGGCTACAGATAATGCATGTAAAAGTTTTCTTGATTCATAAAGTTCAAACTCTTCACTAAAATAGTCATGCATCTCTTCCCAGGATTCAATAACATTTTCGGATTTTCCCATAACAGCTTTTTCTGCATTTATAACAGATTTTTTTGGAAGCAGCCTGCCGCATGCATTGACCCACTCTTTTTCTCTCTCATCAGAATAGTTTGTTTTAAAAAGCAGTTGGATTTTTTCCTGCGACTTTCCTATATATTCAAAAATCGCACTGCCGCAATAAAAGAGAAGCATTTCCTTATAAGCAGTTTTTGCTTTATCAGGATAAAGAATTTTTACTTCTCTTTTTGAATTCTCTATTCCATCCGAAAGGATCTTAATATAAGATGCTTTCTTTTTATTTATTTTTCTAATAGCTTTTTTCTGTTTTTTTTCAATAAAAGAAATCGCCAAAAGAATTTCTTCTGCTGTGTCAGGAGCCATAAAATCAAGCTCTATACCTTTCATTGAATCAAGCCCAGCGCTCCTCTCCCTGAATTTAAAGTAGTTGCGAAACAGCGAATACATATTATAAAGCCACCAGTATGCAGGCAATATCTCAAGGCAATTCTCATACACATTATTATTGACCAGAGCAAAAGGGAGATTGATGTTAAGTTCATAAGGGAAATCAGATTTAGATAGCAAACAATAAGAAGCAAATTTTGAATTAAACTTGATTGATGCGCACAAGCTTGGCCAAAAACCTCTGCCTGCCCACATTTCGCAGTCATTAGCCCTGCTGTTATGATTTGACCCTAACGTTGCTCCTGCTGCAATATTGCTTTGCCCCATTATAACAGATGCAATAAGAAATGAGTTGTTATGATGTTGTTGATGACACGGATATATAAAGCTGCTAATAATTTCGCAACAGGAAACATTGGAACAGCTTCCAAGAAAAGAGTGGAGAAACCTTGCACCCATATCAAGAGAACTTCCCGGATCAAGAATAAAATCTTCTGCAATGGAAGAGTTTGCTACTCTGCACCCTTCTCCCACAATCCCTCTTCTTATGATTACATTATCTGTAATCATAACAGGTTTTAAAGCAGAAGAATTTATGGCAACATCATCGACACAAGCGGCTCTCTCAATTCTGCAACACCTTCCTGCCATAACATTTCTTACCAGAGATGTCCCTTTTATAACAGTGTGGTCGCCAAAAAAACTGTAATAACCTTTTTTGCTGTCAAAACTTTTGCATGTAAAAGATTCCAGCTTTGAAATAAATTCTTTTGATTCTCTCTGTTTTATCCAGAGATAGACTTCAGCTCCTGTAATGCCGCTAAAAGCAGAAATACTTCTGCCGCCCTTTTCATTTACTAGATTGATTTTTCTTAAAGAGGTTTTATCTTCGCCCTCTTTTAAAATACAATTTCCGAATTTCGCATCTTCTGTTGTATAAATTTCGTTATTATCTGATAGCACAACATAGTTGCCTGTAATAACAGCAGAAATGTATCTATTGTTATGAATAGCGCAGTAATCTCCGATATCTGATGATGTTATAAAGCTGTCATAAATTCCGCAGCAATATTCTCTGTCCTTATCTACGATAATTCCTTTTTCCAGACACCCTATGCGGACACTCCCTTTAAAAACAGTTCTTTTTATAAGAGAAGGATCAAATGGGTCAGTAACAGATATTAAAGACCAGTCATCTGCTTCGCACATGTTATTTTTTAGTATTTTAATTTCTACGGATCCAAGCGGCCTTGAATTTTTGTATCTTATTCCTGCCTGCTGTTTGCGTATTTCTGTAAGTTCTTTATTTGGAAATAAATTATTATTCCCGCTTTCCTTTAAATCCGGAAAAAACCTGTTTTTTTCTATATTACTCATACTTTATTCTGCTATGCCCATTATAGCATGTAAATCAATCTGAATAAATATTAAATGGAGAAAAAAGGTTTATATATTATTTTATTGATTTTTTAAATCTCTATAGAAATTTTCATGTGAACCAATGTTGACAAGGGTAAGTACGATCTCTTCAATTTTTTCCACATTATACCCAAGTAAAGTAAGTTGTCCAAGAACCTTGAATTTATAAACGCAAAGCCAGGACAAACTGCCTTTCTTGAGTTCCCCTATATT
>WRFK01000038.1 GCA_009778835.1 Spirochaetaceae bacterium | reverse complement strand
TTCTTCTTCCATAATCGAAGAAATATGAAGCAGATAGCTTGGAGTTGCATGAACAAAAGTTGTCTGAAAATCTTTCATAAATTTAAATTGTCTTTTTGTATTGCCTGCGCTTATTGGAATAACAGTAAGTCCTGCTTTTTCCGCGCCATAGTGAAGCCCAAGCCCTCCTGTAAAAAGGCCGTAAGACATCATATTTTGAAAAACATCTTTATTGGTGCAGCCTACCATTGTTACGGCTCTTGCAGCCAGCTCTGTCCATCTGTCTATATCTCGTTGAGTATGGTAAATAACGGTTATGGCTCCTGTTGTCCCGCTTGAAGCATGAAGTCTTACAACATCTTCTTTGGGAACAGCAAGATGGTTATATGGATATACTTTGCGCAAATCATCTTTTGTTGTATAAGGAATTTTCTTTAAATCAGAAAGAGTTTTTATATCATCGGGAGATGTTATTCCAACGCTTGCAAGCCTTTCTTTATAAAAAGGGGTTTTAAGCGCCCAATAAATAGTCTCTTTCAGATTTTCAAGCTGATAATTTTCAAGATCTTTTTTTTCAATCTTTTCAATTCCGCTATCCCAATATCTTATATCCATTACAGTACTCCAATCCGTATATTAAAACCGGATAAAATTATCTATTCTGCTCCAAGCTCAAAAGCTTTAATATTTGCATCTGCAACCTCTTTTCCCTTGGAAAGGAAAAGCTCCACTATGGCAGCTTTAAGAGATTCTTTTGAAACAGGTAAAATTCCCGATGCTGCCCCTATTATAACCATATTGGCAGCTCTTGCCGAACCTGCTTTTTTTGCAAGCGCAACAGAATCCACGATCTTATGATTTTTGAATTTTCTTATTTTCTCATATATTGTTTCTGTTTCAGGATAATTAGGTATGTTTATAAAAGGCTCTGATGCTGTTACTATGCTTCCTTCCGGAGAAAGAAAATCCACATAGCGTAAAGATTCAAGAGGCTCCATGCTTAAAACAAGCGAGGCTGCTCCCTTTGGCACAAGATCACTTGCGATTTCCGAATCCGAAATCCTAAGGTGAGCAAGAACCGCGCCTCCGCGCTGCGCCATTCCATGAACCTCAGATTGTCTTACTTTTAAATTATCTTTCATGGCTCCTGTTGCAATTATTGCAGCAAGGGACAAAACCCCCTGCCCCCCTACACCTGCCAGTACTACATCGAATTTCATTATTCACTTCTCTCCTTTTTGAGTCGCCTTTTAATATTTTCTATACATTCTCTTACAGAAAGAACTACAGAAAGACCTTCGTATTCAAGTTCTTCTTTTAATATTTTTACATTTTCATCATGATTTTTAGCAATAGGAACAACTGTCTTTATATGCTCAGGATTAACCCCCAGCCCTTTAATTACAGATTCAAGTTGCGAAGAGGGAAGAATGGTCTCCTGCCCGCCTGTCATGGCAACTGTGCCGTTATCAAGTATAATAAGAGTCATTGGAGTATTGGCCGATACAGCATCCACAAGAGCAGTCATTCCCGAATGGTAGAAAGTGCTGTCGCCTATAACCGCAACAGCAGGTTTTAATCCTGCCTCTGCCGCCCCTTTTGCATTTCCTATACAAGCGCCCATGCACACAATTGACTCTATTGCCGAATACGGGGGCATAGCTCCAAGCGCATAACACCCGATATCCGATGTAACAATGCTTTCGCTATAGCCGGATAATGCTTCTTTAATAAAATTATAAGAATCAACATGAGAACACCCCTGGCAAAGCTGTGGAGGCCTTCCCGGCAGTTTTTCAACAGCCGCAAGCCCTTTTCTTTCCGCAAGCCCAAGCACCGGCCTTACGTTATCGGGATTAAGTTCCCCTGTTGGCTGAATTTTATTATCAAGCTTTCCTTCTATAATAACAGGCTGTTTTAAAATTCCCCTTAGTTTTTGCTCAATAAAAGGATACCCTTCTTCTATTACAATTATTTTTTCAACATGGGCCGCGAGTTTTTTTATTTTCTCTGCTGGGTATGGATAAAACCCTATATGTAAATGGGAAGGTTTAACAGAAAGCTCAGGAAGATTTTCAATATAGTAGTTTTTTCCAAGTCCTGTTGTAATTATGCCATATTTTTTAAAATCCGGATTTATATAAAGCTGATTATATTTTGAATCTTCTGATTTTTTTGAAAACTCATCATATTTTAAAAGAAGCCTGTCCCATTGCCTTCTGGCATAAAGAGGAAGAAGCATCCATGATGTTGCGTCATCTGTTTTTTTCTTTTTGTTCTGCGCCCTTTCTTCTTTTGTATCCACAACTGCTCTTGAGTGCGCAAGGCGTGTTACAATTCTCATCATAACAGGGATGTTATATTTTTCGGAAAACTCAAATGCTTCACCCATCATCTCATAAGCTTCCTGCTGATTCACCGGCTCAAAGCACGGCACTTTTGCGTAGTCTGCATAAAATCTGCTGTCCTGCTCATCCTGAGATGAATGCATCCCCGGATCATCGGCAACAACAACAACAACTCCGCCATTTATCTTTAAAAGAGCAGAATTGATAAAAGGGTCAGCGGCAACATTAAGCCCAACATGCTTTGTTGTTACCATTGTTCTTTTTCCTGCCATTGATACTCCAAGCGCATCTTCATAAGCAGTTTTTTCATTACTGCACCATCCTGCATGTATCTTTCCGGTTTTCTTTGAATAATCAATAAGATATCCCATAATTTCCGAAGATGGGGTACCCGGGTATCCATAAGCATTTGAAAGCCCGGCATGTATGGCTCCCAGTGCAATTGCCTCATCTCCAAGCAGTACTTGTTCTGCCATTTTATAAACTCCTTAATTTAGGTAAATTCTAATTTTCAATTATTTTTTTAGAGCATCAAATGCTTTTTTAAAACCTGCAGCAGCTCCCTCGATAACTTTATCGGAAACACAATAAGCGATTCTGAAATATCCTAAAGTGCCAAAACCCCTTCCGGGAACAACCAGGACTTTTTCATTTTGAAGAGCATCTACTGCTTTCAGATCATCTCCGCCCGGAGCTTTTGGAAAAAGGTAAAAAGCCCCTTCGGGTTTTGTAAATTCATAACCTATATTTCCAAGTATTTCCGAAATCCTGTCTCTCTTTTTTTTGTAAAAATCAATATCAACACTTTTTCCCTGGAACTCTGCAACAACTTTCTGCATTATTGCCGGCGCATTCACATAACCAAGAACCCTGTTGCACATTATTATCCCGCCCATAAGATTTGCAATATCTTCCGCAGCAGGGTTAACAGCAACCCATCCTATTCTTTCACCGGGAATCGAAAGATCTTTTGAATATGATGTCAAAATAATACTGTGTTTATAGGCTTTAACAGCAGATGGCACTTTAACTCCGTCATATACGATTTTCTTGTAAGGCTCATCGCTTAAAAGATAGATCGCCCTGCCCCTTTCTTTGCTTTTTCTTTCAAGCATTGCAGCCAGTTTTTTTATTGTCTCTTCGTTATATACTTTTCCCGAAGGGTTATTGGGAGAATTAATGATTACCCCCTGTGTTTTATCATCTATTGCTTTTTCAATATTTTCAGGAGAAAGATTAAAATCATCTCCGGAAGAAACACGGACAAGTTGACCTCCGTGATTTGCAACATAGGCGTCATATTCGGCAAAGTAAGGGGTTATTGCAATAATATTGTCGCCCGGATTAAGAATTGTCTTTAATACCGCATTCATTGCCCCTGCTGCGCCGCATGTCATTACAATATTGGCTGCGGGTATTTCAACTTCTTCTGTTTTGCTTACCCACAAGGCGATTTTTTCCCTTACATCCTGATATCCTGCATTAGGCATATATGCATGCATGCCTGGTTTTACATTTTTTGTATATTCTGCAAGCGCTTTTGCGAAATCTGTTGGCGGATCAATATTGGGATTCCCAAGGCTAAAGTCAAATACATTTTCTTGACCATATTTTGATTTTAAAACCGCTCCTGTTTCAAACATCTTCCTTATCCAGGATGAGCTTTCCATTGCGCTAATTACATTTTTTGAGACTGCCATCAAGGTCCTCCAGCCTGCCCTATCTAAACTTTAACAATTGTCATGGAGTAAATTATAGGTAAAATTTTTAAAAAGTATAACTTCTATGATGTTTTTTATCAATTACTTGGAGTTATTTGATAAAAATTCAATCAAACCTATAAAAAAATGTATAGGTCAAAAATCTTTGGAAAGCTGATTTTTTACTCTTTTACTTATATGAGTAGTCATAGCAGGGATATTTTGTCTGTTTTGACTGATCATATAATTAATTGACACATTAACAGGAAATAGTTACTATTTTTTTATGGGCTGGTGCCAAAAATATGTCGGGTAAATTTAGCGCAGTAGTTGCAAGGTTTTTTCAAACACGGGACGAGCTGACCTTTCGAAATATCAGAGGCAGCCTGTGGCCTGTTCTTTTGATATTCCCTCTCTCGGTAATAATGGGAGACCTCCGTTATTTTGACCTCAACATCGCTATGCTAGGTTTTGAATCTTATGAACTAATGCTTTACCCCCTTGGACTTGGCTGGCTTGTTTTAACCTTTACACCAAAAAATTATATAATCCCTCTCCTCCGCGCAGCAGCTATTATTTGCGCTGTTTTGCTCCCATTCCAGATTTTCATGCCTGCAGGAATGGGGCAGCTTTCCCTTTTTATGGGCTTTCAGTTCCTGAATGGAATATGCGCTGCCGCTGCATTCTTTTTGTTTTGTTTTGCGCTAAATAACGTTGAACGCCTGCTCTGTATGGTTCTTATTCAGTTTTATTATGGTTTTTATTACACAATCTGGAGGGCTTTTCCTGTTGTTCAGGAAGCGGGGATAACATGGGGAGCTGCTGTGGTAATGGCGCTTTACCTTATCGTGGTCTTTTTCTGCCGCGCAAAATGGGATGAAATTTACACCAGCAGCGACGGAAAGGGCTCCGGAGTTCCATTTGTTATTGGCCTGGCAGTTGTGTACTACATGACAATGTGCATGATCAATTACATCGAATGGATGGAAAACAGCGTTTCCAGTTTAGCGTTTGGCATTGGCTCTTTTATTTCTATTGCCCTGATCATTATTATCCAACTGCTTAACAATCGCAGCGCCCTTTATATTTGGCTTTTGTTTCTGGCCCTCTCCATGTTTGGACTTGGTGTTCTCATATACGATTCACCTTTATCTATGTTGTCCGGATCATTCGCTTATGGATTGGGAGACGGACTGGGCTACATTATCATTTATTATATATGCGCAGGAACTATAAAGAAGAGCAAGTCGCTTAAAATGTTTAAGCTCTTTTGTCTTATAATGTTTGTCGCATATTTTATTATATCCGGCATATTCTCACAGGCTTTTAGCATCTACAAAGGACCAAACAACTTTTTGGCTTTTGGCGTTGTATTGGTTTTGTGTTCTGTCTGCTTCATCCTGGTGCCATTTATGCAAAAAAAACTGTTTGAAGTGGATTGGACTGATGGGCAACACTTGCGGGATATGGCTGAGTATTCGGATTCTCTTTCCGAGGTAGAAAAAATTGATATTAAAAATGAACTCAACCTGACTAATCGGGAGCAAGAGATGTTTACCATGCTCTTAAGCGATACATCTCCGAAAGAAATTGCTTATAATCTTAAGATTAGTTATAACACAGTTAATTTCCATATAAAAAACCTTTATCGCAAACTTGGTATACAGAGCAGGACCGAGTTATTCTCTAAATTCCGCTAAAATCCAAACAAATTATCAGCTACCTACAAATTTATGTAGGTACTACATCTCTCCAAACCAACCAACCTACAAGCTTTTGTAGGATGACAACTAACGTTTTCAGGGTTAGTTTTCCTGTATGAAGTTGGGGATACCTCTTACAAAACAAACAAACGATCATTCGAACAGGAAAAACTTTTTGTTTAGTTTTTTCTGCGATTGTTGCAAAAAAGAATGGAAAAGTCCGCCACGCCAGTTTTTATCGGGCGGGTTAACTTTTATTGAGCATGAAGAAACAGAGACGCTGATTTGGGCATGGGAACACCAGATAGCATTTGAACAAGCCAATCTGGAGGCTCATTTTCATTTTAACTACTGTCCGGAATGTAACAGATGGGTATGCGATGAGTGTTTTTGCACAGATGGAAAAGACTGCAGAAAATGTTCTGAAAAAAAGGGAAAGGCCGGAGAGTCTACCCTGGAAAAAACATAAGGAAGAAGTTTTTCTATGAAAAACAAGCTTAAACCATTTACGGTCATTGTATTTGCAATGACAACTTAGAATAACAATGGAGATGATAATGGCACAATTAACTTTTACAAACTTTTTAGAAAAATCGGGCCTTATTGAAGGCATGTGGATCATTGGAACAACAAATGACGGTTCTGATCTGTTTTTTGCAGCAAGCAAGCCGACAAACTGCGCTAAAGGGGTGCGCGTTACCGGCGATTCAATATCCCTTAACGTATATCAAGGTAGTGATTTTGTACCATACACAGAGAGCATTATTATACCTGCTTACGCGCTTAATATTTATGATTTTCTGGAAGACACAATTACCGATATAAGCTCTTCCATGTATCTTTATTACAACACAGTTCCCATTACCTTTTTAAACGGCAATGCAAATATAGATTTTGCTGCTCAGATGGAGTTGATGCAGGCTTTAATGCCAAAGCTTAAATGCATTGGTACTGGTTTAAAAAACCCGCACTGAGCTCCCAAAAAAGAAAAAGAGACGTGAAAAATATATCAAGGAGATGATTATGGGAAAACTAATCTTTACGAATTTTGACAAGTTGGGATTTATTGAAGGGCTGTGGATCATTGGAGCGACAAGCGATGGTTCTGATCTGTTTTTTGCAGCAAGCGCGCCAACAAGCTCTGTTAAAGGGGTACAAGTTATCGACGACTCAATATCCCTTAATGTATATCAAGGCAGCGCTTCTGTGCCGTACACAGAGAGCATTATTATACCTGCTTACGCTCTTACTATTTATGACTTTCTGGAAGACACAATTACCGATATAAGCTCTTCCTTGTATCGGTATTGCAACACAGTTCCCATTACCTTTTCAAATGGTAGTGCAAATATCGATTTTGCTGCCCAGATGAAGTTGATGCTGGCTTTAAAGCCAAAATCCAGACGCACTGTAATTGACTTAAAAACCAAGCGTTGATCTCAAAAAGAAGCAACGACTATATACAAGTGAAATTGGAGCTTGCGCAAGGGAAAACTACATATAATGCAAAAAACTAATTATCATACGGAGCCTGTAAAGATACAGGCTCCTTTTTTTCCCGCATTCCTCCTACCTGAAAATATATTCAGGCCCCATATAGACAGATTGATTCCCATCAAAAAGATTTTCAAAAATCATATCCGAATTATCGGTATTTCCAGAAAAAAGAGGTAACGCACCACTTATTAACTTATAAAGTTTCGCGCTTACGGTATCTTTGTCAGAGGTAGCCATGCCTTTAAGACCCCTTGATATAGTGGTTCTTAAATCTTCTTTTGGCTCATAATAATCAACACTATAATCCAATATTCCGCTCTCCTGCGCTGCAAGCGCAATTGCATTTCCCAGCGTTCCCACATCGTCGGCAAGCCCAATCTCAACTGCTGCGTTACCGCCCCAGATGCGGCCGCCTGCTATTTTGCGGGTTTCGCTTAACTGAATATCTCTTGAGGTGCTTACAAAACTTAAAAATGTACTATAATCGTTTTCAACGCTTAGGGTCACTATTTTTTTCATATCTTCCGTAAGACTTATATCAGGACGGTAAAAACTTGAAAATTTTGTTGTGCCGTATCCGTCTGTTGTTATTCCCGGATACTTCTCAAGAAATTCGCTGATATCAGGAAGCATTCCGAAAACACCTATGGAACCTGTAAGAGTTGAGGGCATGCAGAGTATAGAATCGGAAGCTGTTGAAATCCAGTATGATCCGGAAGCAGCTATTGAGCTCATGGATACAATAACATGTTTCCCTTCTTTTTTTACATCCTGGAGGCTGCGCCTTATAGCCTCGGAAGCGGCTACGCTGCCTCCGCCCGAATCTATGCGCAATATTACAGCAGCGACTTTTTGGTCTTTCTTTATGCCTTCGAGAATCGATACATAAGAAGATGCGCCAATTGTTCCTGGCGGTTGTTTCCCGGAAATAATCGGCCCCGACGCAACAACTACAGCTATTCTCTGCGGCGCAGGTCTTTCTTTCTTTGTTATAGTTTTATAATAATCTTTCCAATTAACCTTGCGGCCTGTTCCTGCAAGAGCTAACGCTTCTTCATAAACCGCAATAGTATCTATTATATTGTACGACTTTGCGGTTTTTGCGGAATTCCCTCTGTTCTTTTCAAGTATTACAGCATAGCTTGAAATATATCTGTCAATGTCTCTTTTGGTAATATTCCTTTCTCTGGTAACAGCAGCAAGATATTGCGTCCATAGTTCATTAAGATATTCTGCCGATGCTTCTCTTGCAGGAGCAGACATTTTATCGGAAATATAAGGTTCAACTGCGCTTTTATAATCTCCTGCCCTAAATACATTTACCTTGATACCAAATTTTTTAAGCCCTTTTCCAAAATAATTCTGATAACCGCCTACCCCTTTAAACATCATTTCTCCAAGAGGATCAATAACAATATTTTCGGTATAACATGCAAGATAATATTTTGCCTGAGAATATGTATCGGAAAAAGCTATTACTTTTTTTCCCGAATCCCTTACATTTTTAATAGCTATGGCGATTTCCTGAAGCTTGCTTAAGCCACTTCCGTCAAGTCTTCTCAGGTCAAGAAATACAGATGAGATATTGTTATCTATTGCCGCTTCATTCAGAACAGCTATTATCTCTCTTAGAGTGGTATCTTTCCGAACTTCGCTTCCCGAAAGAATATCTGCTGTATCGGGCGATGTATATTCAATAATATAACCTGTTGGATTTAATAAAAGAACAGATCCTTCGGTAACTTTTGGAATATAAGAGTTCTTTATACAAACTGCGCCTATTATTACAACTATGCCCCAAAATAGCAGATTTACAATTATTCTCCTGAGAATATCAAAAAATTTAAAAAATGGAATAATAGAAAATTTCACAACCCCTCCTAGGATACCCATAGCTTTACATATAGTTTATTATCGTTCAATAAAGTCATATGGAATAGGCGAATTAGTTTATTATAATATAATTATTGAAAAATTCCTTTATATATTATAATTTATAAAATATAGAATATCTGTATATAATGTGTCTACATTATGAACAGACTCTAAAAATAGCAAATTTTTTAGCAGAGGTTAACAATGACAGAAAAAAAAGTGCCGTTCACTAAAGAACAAATTGAAAAAATCATAGAAAAATACCCTACCCCTTTCCATATTTATGATGAAAAAGCGATAAGGGAAAATGTAAAAAGATTTTATAAAGCTTTTTCATGGGTACCCGGTGGATTTAAAAACTATTTTGCGGTAAAAGCCCTTCCAAATCCCTATATCCTGAAAGTTCTTAAAGAAGAAGGAATGGGATCTGACTGCTCTTCTCTTCCGGAACTTATTCTTTCCGAAAAGGTAGGGATAAAAGGGGAAGATATAATGTTTACCTCAAATAATACCCCTGCGCAAGAGTATAAAAAAGCAAAAGAACTTGCAGCAATTATAAATCTTGATGATATAACACATATCCCTTTTCTTGAAAAAATAGCAGGACTTCCGGATATGGGTTGCTTTAGATATAACCCGGGTCCGCTAAAAGCAGGCAATGCTATCATAGGGAACCCCCAGGAAGCAAAATATGGTTTTACAAGGCCGCAGCTCTTTGAAGGGTACAAGATTCTAAAAGATAAAGGGATAAAAAGATTCGGGCTCCATACAATGGTTGCCTCAAACGAACTTAATCCTGATTATTTTATTGAAACCGCACAAATACTTTTTGACCTTATTGTTGAAATATCCCAGAAAGTCGGAATAACTTTTGAACTTGTAAACCTTGGCGGAGGTGTAGGAATACCGTACAAATTGGATCAAAAAGCTGTGGATCTTGAATATGTTTCTGCAGGGATCAAAAAAGCTTATGATGAAAAAATCAAAGCAAACAATCTTCCGCCGCTAAAGATAGTAATGGAGTGCGCAAGAATGGTTACAGGTCCTTACGGATATGTTGTTACAAGAGCTATCCATAAAAAAGAAATTTATAAAAACTATATTGGCGTTGACGCATGTATGGCAAACCTTATGAGGCCTGCACTCTATGGTGCATATCATCATGCTACAAACTTAAGCAATCCTGATGGGAAAAAAGATTTTGTTTACGACATTACAGGTTCGTTATGCGAAAACACCGACAAGTTCGCAATTAACAGGGAAATGCCCGAAACCAAGCCCGGAGATATTATTGTACTGCACGATGCAGGAGCGCATGGCTTTGCAATGGGATTTAACTACAACGGCAAACTTCGCGCCGCAGAACTTTTACTTGCTCC
>WRFK01000037.1 GCA_009778835.1 Spirochaetaceae bacterium | reverse complement strand
GATATCTGGGCTTCTTTAAAATAACCATATTTTTCATATATGGAATTAAGATAATCCAGAAGGGACATCCCTTTTGATCTGCAAAAAAGAGTCATTTCTGCTGTAACAATTGCAGCTGATACAGCATCTTTATCTCTTACTTCTTTGTTTACAAGAAATCCATAACTCTCTTCTGTGCCAAAAATAAAATTTTCTCCTGTTTTTTCAAAATTTGCCATAAGATCCGCAATCCATTTAAACCCGGTAAGAACATCATAAACTTTTATGCCAAAACTTTCTCCAATAAGCCTCTGAAGTTCTGTTGTAACAATGGTTTTTATTATAGCGCCATTCTGCGGTATTTTTTTCTGCTCATTCAGTATTGAAAGCATGTAATGAGCAAGCATTGAACCAAGCTGATTCCCGCTAATAAGTATGTATTCTTTTCCATCTGCATCAGGGACAGCTATTCCAATCCTGTCGGAATCAGGATCTGTTCCCATTACAATATCTGCTTTAACTTTTTTTGCGAGATTAATAGCCATTTCCATTGCAGAAGCTTCTTCCGGATTTGGATATTTAAGGGTAGGAAAGTTGCCGTCAGGCTCTGATTGCTCAGGGACTGTGATTACATTGATGCCGGCTTCTTTTAGGGCTTTTTCAATAAAGACTTTACCTGCTCCGTTAAGGGGTGTATAAACAACTTTAAGAGAATTCCCTTTTTCTTTTACAAGTTCTGGCCGTAAAAAGCATGTTTTTACCATTTCGAGGTAAGGTTTATCAATCTGTTCATCAATATAGTTTAAAAGTTTTTTTTCAATGGCAAGTTTTTCTTCAATGCTTTTTATGTCTTCAGGCAGGCTTTTTCTTACTTCTTCGATTATAAGTTCATCATGGGGCGTAACAACCTGCCCTCCATCTGACCATGCTACTTTATAACCATTATATTCCGCAGGGTTGTGGCTTGCTGTTATAACTATTCCCGCTGTACACCCTAAATTTCTTACTGCAAATGAGAGTTCTGGTGTTGGTCTTAATGATGTAAAAAGATAAGTTTTTATATTATTTGCGCATAAAACAAGAGCTGTTTCTTTTGCAAAAACAGATGAATAATTCCTTGAATCATAAGCAATTACCGCAGAACCTGCTCCTTCTTTTCCAACTGTCTTTTTTATGTAATTTGCAAGTCCCTGGGTTGTTTTACGTATTATAAAAGTATTTATTCTATTATAGCCGCCTCCGATTATCCCTCTTATGCCGCCTGTTCCAAAATCCAGCTCCTTATAAAATCTTTCATTAAGTTCTTCATATTTTTGATCAGCAAGAAGTTTTTCAACATCCTCTCTGAAAGCACTTTCTTTTTCGAATTTAACATATTGGTTTGCAAGTTTAATAATTTTTTCTTTATCCATGTTAAGACCTCTCTTTTTTAGCCATAAAACTATTTAGCCGGATATTGATTATCAATAATTTAATCAATAATAGATAAATAATATAGCTTAATAATTACTCCAAAAAATCTAATAATTCCATTGGTTTTGAAATAAATAAATCTGCTCCGGCATTAGCGATCTCTTTTTTTGTTCTGTACCCCCAAAGCGCCGCAATGAATTTGAATCCTCCTCTGTTTGCTGTAATACAATCAGTATCAGAATCCCCGATATAAATAATTTCTTTAGGAGAAAATCCTAATTTTTCTGCAATCATCAAAGCTCCGGCAGGATTGGGTTTTTTTGGAACTCCTTCCATACATCCTCTTACAATATCAAACATTTCTCTGCCAAAAAGTGTATTTACAATTTTTTCTGTTATTGAGTGAGCCTTGTTTGAAAAAATTGCTGTCTTGATTTTTTTCTCCTTTATTTTTTCAAGTATAACATCAATTTCTTTGTAAGGATGAGTATCAATTATAGGATGTTTAAAATATTCCTCTATAAGTTCTTTTTCATATAAATCAATATTTTTTTCATTCTTTTCAGCGCCTGCTAATGCTGTTTTCATCGCATCTCTTAATCCGCCGCCAACTAAAGAATATGTATCATTCAGGCTGACTTCCGGAAAAGAATGGCGTTTTAAGACACTATTAATGTAAAATCTTATATCACTTATAGTGTCAATAAGAGTTCCATCAAGATCAAATATTATAGCTTTATATATCAAAACTTTTTTCCTGCTTATGATATATTATATCATAAAAGCATTATTGTCCAAATAATAATAAAAACCCTGCCCCAAGTATGGTTTTGTTTGTTACGACAGGAATGGATTGTATGCTGATTTGCGCAAGCATTCCGGTATTACTTGCCAGTGAAGGATGCGGTATGCTAAACAAACATGGCTGGTGGAAATAATCAAGAGAAATATATATGACAGAATGCTTCTTAATGCCAGTTTTTTTGAGAGAAATATTAAAATAGTTACTGTTACAAAAGGGTATATTTTTTAGCGGTATTATGATATATTTTATTTATATAACTTCAAAAGATAAGCTTTTTAACAAAAGTAGCTGGTCTTGTTAAGGGTCGTTTGCAAACAGGCTATCCCTGGTTTTTACTTGTCCTGTGACAGGTGTGGCGTATGGAGTGGGTAAATAAACCTGTTTTTTGGCAGTTCATATCATAGTATTGTGTTTATGGAGGTAAGAGCGTGAAAAGTACTCGTAACAAAATAATCATGGTGGATGATAACATAACAAATTTGACAGTTGCCAAAAACTTGCTTACCGATATTTACGATATTTTTACTGTCCCATCAGCTAAGAAGCTGTTTCAGCTTATTGAAAAACTGACTCCTGATTTAATTCTACTGGATATTGAAATGCCAGAGATGAATGGTTATGAAACAATAGAAAGACTCAAGAGTAATGAGTCCACCGCCAGCATACCTGTTATTTTCCTGACAGCAGATGATAGCTCCGAAAACAAGGAAAAGGGTTTAAGCTTGGGGGCGGTTGACTACATAACCAAGCCTTTTTCCAAGGAATTACTGGTGAAGAGGATAGAAGTGCACCTGCTTGACAAGGCGCAGAAAGACTCACTGAATAATTGCAGTCAAAATTTGGAAAAAAATGACCAGTGATAAGGGTATTGATTATGAGTAATAAAAAACAGATCATAACCATATTTTTAGCGCTATTATTTCTGGCATGCACTATTTCAGGCTGTTCCCAGTCGTCTAAAAATAAAAAGACCTTTTTTGATATTAATTACATTAAATCATATCGCGACATTCCCGGTGTAACAAAGGAAGAGATTGCTGCTATAGAAGCGATCAAATATGCAAGATCGAGTTTTTTATATGGAAGTTTAATATCAACCGAATCGTTCCTTCTGCCGGATGGTACACGCGCCGGCTTTAAGGCCATGTTCTGCGATTTGCTATCGGATTTGTTCGATATGCCGTTTAATCAGGAGTCTTATAGCTGGGATGAGTTAAAAGCCGGAATTGACAATTGGGATATTGATTTCACGAGTGAATTAACCCCACTGCAGGAAAGAGCGCAAGCATATTTTATGACTCACTCAATTGCGGAGCGCACGCTTACGGTTTTTATTAAAGATGGAGCTGTAAAAGTTGACTCTGAACGTGACTTAAATGGCCTGAAGATTGGTTTTTATAAAGGTACCATAACAGAGCAATCCCTTCATAACTTTTATCCTGCATTGCGTTTTGACGCCATAGATATCTATAACGCGCAGGAGGCTGTTGAAAAGCTTAAAACTGAAGATATTGATGCATTTATAATTGATTCGGTAGAATCTATGGGTTTTAGCAGTTATGATTTTATAACCGGAATAGATGTTTTGCCGCTGGTCTATACCCCGGTTTCTATGTCTACGGCAAATCCCATTCTGGTGCCTATTATATCGGTTGTAAACAAATATATTGAAGCCGGAGGAATTGATAATCTTTACGGGTTGTATAAGACAGGTAATCACGAATACTCAAAGTATGAGCTTAATAAGTCTTTTAACGAGAAAGAAAAGGAATATTTAGAGAATCTTGCTGCAAAGGGCGCCAAGGTGCCTATTGCATTGGAATTTGACAATTATCCGATTTGTTTTTACAACGAGAGGGAAAAAGAATTTCAGGGGATCGCTGTAGATATTCTGGAAGAAGTAAGCCTGCTAACAGGTATCAAGTTTGATGTTGTAACCGGTAAAAATACGCCATGGTCAGAAATATTCGAAAAACTTAAGAAAGGTGATATTTTTTTGGTTTCTGATTTAAGATATTCCGAAGAAAGAAGAGATAATTTTCTTTGGACCGACCATCCATACGCTGTTACCAATTATATCCTTATGTCAAAGTCGAATTATCCGACTTTGGAAATTTATCAGACAGTACGGGCAACTGTAGGTATTGCAAGGGCAACTGTTTACGATGAACTGTTTAACAACTGGTTTCCAAGCAATACAAATGTAAGATATTACGATACTCATGATGAGGCGATGAGCGCACTTGAAAGAGATGAGATAGATTTGCTTATGGAGTCCGAATACGGCCTTCTTGCCCAGATAAACCTTCGTGAAAAACCTGGATATAAAGTAAATATCCAGTTTAAGTCACCGGTATCAGAATCTTTTTTTGGGTTTAATAAAAATGAAGAAATATTGCGCTCAATTATTTCCAAAACCCAAAATCATATTGGAACAGACAGGATTGTAAGGGACTGGACAACACGCTCTTTCGATTACTCAAGAAAATTTGATAGAGAACGTTTTATTTACATGACAGTCTCCTCCTCTGTGCTTATGTGCTTTCTTGTTATCCTGATTATTTTGTTTATAAAAAACAATCGGACAAAGGTACTGTATAAAACGCAGGCAACTACTCTTTCCACCATCTATGAATCCATACCTGATTTTATATTCAACAAGAATATGAACGGAGTGTATGTAAGCTGCAATGATAGTTTTGAAAAATACATTGGCCGTTCTAAATCAGAAATAATAGGTAAAAACCCGTTTGATATATATCATGATCCAAAAGTAGCTCAAGGTTATTCGAATGAGGATAAAGAAGTAATGGAAAGGGCCTCTATTCTAAAGTTGGAAAGATGGATGACCTTTCCAAATGGCATCTGCAAGCTATTTGAAGTTGTTAAAGCCCCTATATTTCGGGGAAATAAATTAATGGGTATGGTTGGAATTGGAAGGGATATTACAGAACATAGAGCACTGCTAAATGAATTGAGTAAAACGCATGAACGTACAAGAATAATGCTGAATACAATACCCCTTTGCTGCTTTCTTGCAAATAAAAAGGAACTAATATTTGACTGTAACAGCGAAGCCTTAAGGTTATTTGACTTAAAAGGCAAACAGGATTTTATTGATCGTTTTTTTGATCTTTCGCCTGAATATCAACCTGACGGCAGGCTTTCCAGAGAAGCAGCTATGGAATATATCCAAAAAGCGATTGATGAAGGCAGATATGTTTTTGAATGGATGCATCAATTATTCGATGGAACGCCGATACCGGGTATCGTTACACTTGTACGCGTCAATTATGAAAACGACTACGCTATTCTGGGATATATCCGGGATATGCGCGAACATAATAAAATGATGAGCGAAATTGAATCGCAGAACAATCTCCTTAAAACTGTGAATAGTGTGTCTGCTATACTTCTTGATCCGGATATCGAAAAGTTTGAGAGTAACTTATTGGACTCCATGAGTATAATAGCAAAAGCCATAGATGTTGACCGTGTATGTATATGGAGAAACTACACCAAAGACAACCAACTGTATTGCACTCTGACTTACGAATGGCTGGGCGATGCCATACCGCAGCATAAAAAAAGTGATTTATTTACAGATATATCCTACGATGAAGTAATACCGGGCTGGGAAAAAAAGCTGTCGCAGGGGAAATGTATCAACAGCTTGGTTTACAATATGCTGTTTGAGACGCAGGCGCAGTTGTCTCAGTGGGGAATACTATCGGTGTTTGTTGTACCGGTATTTATACACGACACCTTTTGGGGTTTTGTTGGATTCGACGATTGCCACAGGGAACGGGAATTTGCCGAAAATGAAGAATTGATTCTCCGCTCAGCCAGCCGTATGATCGCCAACGCACTAATTCGAAATGAGATGACCCAGAATATACGCAATACAGCCGTGAAGATGGAAGAAGCGGTAAAGAAAGCGAATGAGGCTTCTGTAGCAAAAAGTAATTTTCTCGCGAAAATGAGCCATGAGATACGCACACCCATGAATGCAGTCATTGGTATGGCGGAACTTGCCTTGCGAGAGAAAGAATTGGATGTTGCCCGCAGGCATATTTTTACGATCAAGCAGGCGGGTGCAAACCTTTTGGCTATTATAAACGATATTTTGGACTTTACAAAAATTGAGTCAGGTAGACTGGAGATTATTCCTGACTATTATCATTTTTCGTCACTATTAAATGATGTTATCAGTATTATCAGAATGAGGGCAATTGATTCCCAATTGCGATTTGTGGTGAATATAGACAGCAACATCCCAACCGAGCTATACGGGGATGAAGCAAGAATTCGCCAAATACTAATAAATATTTTAGGCAACGCTGTAAAATACACCGAAGAAGGCTTTATCTCCTTCACTATCATTGGAAAAATGGCCAATGAAAATACTATTAATTTAT
Organism: Spirochaetaceae bacterium; assembly: GCA_009778835.1. Taxonomy (GTDB): domain Bacteria; phylum Spirochaetota; class Spirochaetia; order CADAEX01; family CADAEX01; genus WQTU01. The sequence goes on along the minus strand of WRFK01000037.1, from coordinate 4,102 downwards.
TCATTGATGTAATGGATTCGGGTAAAGGTATAAAAAAGGAAGACATGAATAAATTGTTTGGTGATTTTGTTAAGCTTGATACGGCAAATAATAAAAATATTGAGGGAACAGGACTGGGGCTTGCCATAACATGGAACATTCTTAAAGCAATGGGTGGGGATATTCAGGTTTTTTCCGAATACGGAAAAGGCAGTACATTTTCCATTACGCTGCCTCAAAGATTCCGTTCGCGCGACAAATTAGCGGTTGTTGAGAATCCGGAGGAAAAGAGCGTAATTGTGTTTGAGCGCCGGGATATATACGCTAATTCTATTGTAGCTACAGTTGATAATCTTGGTGTTAAATGCGACATTGCTTCGGACGAAGCTGAATTCAAAAAAAAGCTGTCAGGCGCAAGCAAGGCATTTTCCTTTATTTTCATTGCCTCCAAGCTGTATGAGTGGAGCAATAGCATTATTACGGAATTTGGGGCATCTTCAAAAATAGTTCTGCTTACGGAGTTTGGCGAAGCAATCCCAAGTACTGGCTGGAGCACTCTTGCCATGCCGGCGCACTCCATATCTGTTGCCAATATCCTGAACGGTTTATCAGATGTATATTCTTACAAGGAAGAAAAAGGATTGCTCGTTAGCTTTACTGCTCCGGATGCAAAAGTTCTTGTTGTTGACGATATAAAAACAAACTTGATAGTAACGGAAGGGTTACTGTTGCCGTATAAAATGCAGGTTGATTTACGCAAAAGCGGCATGGAGGCAATCAGGGCTGTACAAGCTGCTCGTTATGACTTGGTTTTCATGGATCATTGGATGCCTGAAATGGATGGCGTTGAGGCTACAAGGCGTATAAGGAATCTTGATGATGAAGATGGCTATTACAAGAATCTTCCAATCATCGCGCTGACTGCCAATGCTATTTCCGGCACAAAGGATATGTTCCTGGAAAAAGGGCTAAACGGCTTCCTTGCAAAACCGATTGATACAATCAAGCTGAACAATGTCCTGGGAAAATGGATTCCAAGGGAAAAACGAAAAAGTCCGACATCGTCTCCTGAGGGAGCAGACAGCGTTGCCTCAGAAGAAAACAAACAAGAAGCGCCAACAATGGAAGCAATTAAAATCGAAGGGCTGGATGTAAAAAAGGCTATTGCGTTGACAGGTGCATCAATCGACCGTTATATGGAAACACTTAAGGTGTTTTATGAGGATGGAATTGAGAAGATAAAAGAAATAAAAACATGTCTTGAAACAGGTAATATCCCCTTGTATGCAATCCATGTCCATGCGTTAAAGAGCGCTGCGGCTAACATTGGGGCCGAAAAACTATCCAATGATGCCAGAGATTTGGAGACAGCCGGGAAGCAGGAAGATATGAACTTTATAGAAACGCATACCGCTAAATTTCTGGCAGATATGGAAGTTCTTTTGAAAGATATTAGCAATAACTTATCAATGCTTCGTAAAAATGGAAAAGAAAAAAAACAATCCATAGAGAAGGATGAATTAAAAGCTATATTTGTTAAACTAAAAGCAGCGATCGAAATCATGGATGCACATGAGATCGACACTACTTTGGCTCTTTTGTCAAACTTGAAACTGTCCGATAATATTAATACGGGTGTTCAAAGTATATCCAGGCATATACTAATGGCTGAATATGATGAAGCTTCGAACCTGGTAGAAACCTTATTATTGGAGTTTAAATGATGGAACAGGTGAGGATTGAAGAATTTGTACGTGACGGAAAATCATTTATTTATATTGACTTTTCTAATCTAAAGACAAATGAAGAATTTATCGAGCTGCTTAAGGTGATTGAGCCGGCATTTGCAAAATATCCAAAGCACTCCCTGTATACGATCACCAATATTGAAAATGTCAGGATAGATTCAGAATCAAAAAAAATCATCGCGCAATATTTGGAGCATAATAAACCTTATGTAAAATGCGGTGCTGTTATAGGCCTTGACGGAATAAAAAAGATCATAGTTACCACAGCGCTTAAACTAAGCGGACGGGATAATATATTTTTTGCCTTTACAAAAGAACAGGCTGTTGAATTGCTGCTGCAAAAGGAATTAGTAGCCCAGTCTGCGAATTAGCACAGATTTCATAGATTATTAGGCTCTATTTCATATTTAAATCAGAAGATCAAACTATACATGAAACTTTAAATCATACATAATATCGCGTATGCAGGATAAAGTTGCAATTGTAAAATGCAGTTCTTACTCTCCTTCGGAACTTTATGATTCCATTAAAGAAGCAATTTCTCTTTCTTTGGGTAAAGAAGGGGAAGAATATCCAAATAGTTCAGTTGTAAATTTTAAAGGCAAAACAGTTCTTTTAAAACCAAATATCCTTTCCGGAGCGTCACCTGAAAAAGCAATAACAACACATCCTGAATTTGTAAAACAGTGTATCTTATGCATCAAAGAACTGGGAGCAAAAAGAATTATTGTAGGAGATTCACCGGGATACCAAAGCAGCGATTATGGTGGTAAGAAATCCGGGATAATGAAAGCTGCAATAGAAGCAGGCGGAGAATGGGAAGATTTCGCTGACTATATCGAAGTAAAGAATCCAAAAGGGCTGCTGGTAAAAAGCTTTAACATAGCATCTGTTGTAAAGAAAGCAGATATTATTGTTTCTCTTCCAAAAATGAAGACTCATCAGCTTCTTTACTATACAGGAGGGATGAAAAATCTCTTTGGAATGATTCCTGGTTTGCAAAAATCTGCTTTTCATCTCCGTTTTCAGGAAAAGAAACTTTTTGCAAAAATGATTGTAGATCTTAATATCCTTCTAAAACCAGCTTTTACAATTATGGATGCTGTTACTGCGATGGAAGGGAATGGTCCGGGTAGCGGAGACCCAAAACATGTTGGAGTTGTTCTTGCATCAAGTAATATAGTTGCGCTTGATATTGCAGCCGCAACAATTATGGGATATGACCCAAAAGAAATTCCTACTATTACAGAGGCGCTGGAGAGCAAAGAGTGGTTTGAAGATGCTTCAAGTTTTGATATAGTTGGTGAAAAAATTGAAGATGTAAAAATCCATGATTTCAAAAAAATAAAAATTTTAAATGATATAACAATGTTTCGCAGCAGAATGCCTTCCATACTTTATAAAGTATTAAGAAAAGCATTTGTAAAAAAGCCTGTTATAAATCATAAAAAATGTATTAAGTGCAACAACTGTATTGAAATTTGTCCAATAAAGGCAATTACCAATTTGCCTGAAAGAAATATTGTTTATTATAGCAAATGTCGAGGGTGTATCACTTGTGTTAGAGGAAAATGCCCTGCGAAAATAGTCAAGCGCGTACAGGAGAAAATAATTATAGATTACAAAAAGTGTATTACCTGCTATTGCTGCCATGAAGTATGTCCGGAAAAAGCTATCACTATTAAATAAATTACTTTTTATTAAATCGTATTTATTTCAAATTTCATCACACCAAAGCAAATATCTACGCCTGAGCCAGTCTCGCTAGGTCCTCGCAGCCCTGCGTTTTATCGCGACATCCCTGTCGCTACGCAGGATGCGACGTCCCTGTCGCTGGGACGCTGCGGACTGCGCCCTGGATGGCCGCGTCCCGCACCAGCCAGGGATGGCGATTGGTGCGGGAGTCGCTCGATGTCTCAGTCTTCGAGCATGTTTTAGGGCAAGATCATTTTGCAGAGAAACAAAGAACATAAAAATTACAAAGTATAAAATAAATCAGTGGGTGTCCTATTCCCAAACATGCCGCTGTTGCGTTAAAATCCTCACTTAGAAATGTTTTTCAACAAAAGGTTTTGACTTAATGACAGAGATAGAAAAATTAAAAAAAGAACTTAATCCAGAGCAATATAAAACAGTTACAACAATACCAGGCCCTCTTCTCATAATCGCAGGCGCAGGATCCGGGAAAACTCGTACAATTACCTACAGAATGGCGCATATGCTTAATAAAGGAATAGCGCAATCTTCTATTCTTGCGCTAACTTTTACAAACAAAGCTGCAAAAGAGATGTCCGAAAGAGTTAAGAAAATTACAGGGAAAAAGCTTACAAACCTTACTGTTTCTACATTCCATGCTTTTGGGGTAAAAATACTTC
>WRFK01000036.1 GCA_009778835.1 Spirochaetaceae bacterium | reverse complement strand
TGAAAAACCGCAAGACATAGGACTACCTGAAAAAAAGTACCCTTTATTGGAACTGGAAGTGAAAGTAATAAACATTAACGAAGGTAGGAATGAAGAAATAGTTAAGCGATGTTCAAAATTACATGAATACAGCGCATTTATGGCCAGGATTTATGAGTATAGGGAAAAAATGAATAATCTGGAAGAAGGAATAAAAGAGGCTATTAAATATTGCCACAAACATGGTATATTAAAGGAGTATCTTGAAAAATATGGTTCAGAGGTATTAAGTATGTTGTATACCGAATTCAATATTGAAGAAGCGAAAGAAGTGTGGCAGGAAGAGGCGCATATAAAAGGACTTGAAAAAGGGCGCGAGGAAGTTTTTGATCTTCTTGCTCAAAAATTGCCAAAAGAAGAAATCGAAGAAATGAAGCAACGCTTGATGCAAATAAAAACAAGTAAGTAATAAGAAATAGCCACAAATATAATATAGTAAAATCCAACTGTTAGGCAGATGGCTTGTGTTTATTTTTTAGGCAGCAGTTGTGAAAGGTAAGTAGATAAAAGATCCTTGTATTCTTCCTCTATTTTTTAATCTAAATGGTATCTGGCTTTCAATAGCAGCATCAGACCTTCTTTCAGCAATAATAACAGCATTTTTCTTTTTTAGGGAAATCAGAATATTGAGGAAAAAGATTGATAAGTTTTAATTCATATTGAGTATTTTCACAGCAAGATGTTGTTCAGAGCTGTTTATGAGGATTCTGTCTTTTTACAACAGGGTGCTGCAGGAATTCCACTTTGAGAATCATGTTCATGGCAGATGCCAGCCTTTTTAATGTCTTTAGGGTTGGGTTAGCGTCACCTGCTTCCAGCTTGCTTATGTCACCTTGGGCTATACCTGTGCGTTTGGAAAGTTGCTTCTGGGTCAAACCTGTATTTTTTCGGGCATCTATAATGGCTTGCACAATAGCAAACTCTGGTTCTAACGCATCCCATTCAGCACGAATTTCATGGTTCTTCAACTGCTCTTCAAGAAATATTTTCCATTCGCTCATTTCTGATTCTCCTTTCTTCCTAAATATGCAGCACGATAGTTTTTTGCTCTTTCAATTTCCGATAGTGGGGTCTTTTTCGTTTTTTTGATAAAGCCATGTGTTAGGATGACTTTCTTCCCCACAACACAGAAATATAGAACACGAGATATATCCGTACCTACCTGTGCACGAAGTTCGAAAATACCGTTCTCCAGATGTTTTGCCTTTACCAAGTGCATAAATTGACAATATAGGATATATCCCATATTGTCAATATACTGCATTTAATAAATTTTTCTGATGGGAAAACGTTTGTTTTAACCATTTTAGGTTTTTTCCTTTATCTATATAAATTTATAACGCTGTCTACAAAGGCGCCGGAGCCTGTAGCCCTACTTTTAAAACTGGATAAAAAGAAGCTTTGCTTCAAAAAAAGAGATTTTATGCATATACGTAAACTATAATTTATTATTTTCTAGGCAGCAGTTGTGAAAGGTAAGTAGATAAAAGATCCTTGTATTCTTCCTGTATTTTACTTTCTGCGGATATAAAAACACGATTCTCTGCTCCTGCAACTGTGGAATGTCCTTCACGAATATTAAAATTGAATGGTAATAACACCTCTCTTGTGACAGTATCAATAAGATTTGCACTCAATTCCATTAGAATAAATTTATTGGAATCGTCAGGAAAATTAACAGGAGAAAGCGTTATATTGACCCGGAGCACATAACGAGAATTGCCTGTACCGCTTCTAAAGCCCAGATCGGAAAAACCTTTTGCAAAAGCACCCTGAATTCTTCCTGCCCTATCGTTGCTTACAACAATACAAATCGGAATAGTTTTAGCAATATTTTGTGCTTCAATCCTAAAATTCTCCCCTCTTACATGTCCATCAGGCGCTCTGGCTCCAATTAAATTCAGTAAATTAACATACGAAGTATTCATATCCGCCACAACTGCAGCGAATTGATACCTTGAGAATCCTTCCAGAGTGTTTTTTTCCGTAGCGTTCATGTTTATAAGATTTCTTATTATCTCTTGATTTGCTATTATTAATTCTCTGTACACCTGGGCAGCTTTTGCTTTTTCTAAAACAGCGACTGCATAGTGGGTATTATTTTTTGTATCTTGCCATACTTCTCTTATTTCCGCTCCAACAAGAGTATCCATCGAAGCCGATGTCCTTATTGTATTTTGCATAGCAATATTGTCGATCCATCCTATGGTAATACCATCTCTTACAGCTTCCATATAGGTATTTATTATTGTTTGATCCGCCTGTATAGATTGACCAAAAAAAGCAACAAGATTGACAAGAGCGTTTCTCTCTGCCATTTCGCGGTCTGATGCATGACCCACTGCAGCAACGAATTGTGCCCGACTAAAAACCGAATCAACAGAATCAACCCATGCGGGTTTTCCGCTGTTATTAGGTGAAGTTGCACATGCAATAAAAAGCAGAAACAGCGGAAAAATGGTAAAGTTATTCACTAACCTGAAGAGGTTTTTCATTCTTGGCAAGTTGGGCATCCAGCATTTGTAATGCCTGTTGAGCTTTGAATTGAGCAAAAGCAGCTTCTTCATTATTAAGAATGCTTGCTACTTCTTTTTTAGCATCAGCTTTCCTGTATTCAACAAGATACCACCATGTACCATCCTTAGCTTCCCAGCGCTTTATTGGACGCGCATCAGAAAGCTTTATATTGGTAACCTGCCGGCTCACATTTTCCTGCAAGGAAGAGTTGGCCTGATTAGCTACATTGCCTGCATCAAGATTATAGTCAGTTAACATAGCCTGCACTAAAGTATCAAGCTGGCGCGCAATTGCGGTTCTGGCTCTTCCTTCTGCAGTTGTCATAGACATGGATGGAGAAGATTGCTTAGCTGTTCCAATACCCCAAAGTACTCCCTCTGGTGGCAAATCATTTAACCATTCTGGATTATTGCCAGAACCGCTTGAAGTGGTTGCACATCCTACCATCGCAAGAATCAAAATTAAAACCAATAGAATCAAAAAAGTTTTTTTCATTATTTACTCCTTATTGTTTTTATTTTTATACAGAAATAATTTTTTCAAGTACAATGAAATTCCATGTTAAGCATTTTTCATTAAACATCTTTTTTTGCGGGATTATTTCTATCTGTCATTCCCATATTCTTCATCTCTTCTGCAATCTTACGCAAAAGAAGATCATAGTTTTTCATATCTGATGAACCAAGGCTATCAACCATTATTTTCTCCAGATTAAAATCTTTTGTCTTTGAGTGATCTCTTGCTCTAACTAAAATTTCCTCAACTAATACGAGTTCTTCTTTTGAAAGTTCCAACATACATTTCTCCTTTTATGCCAATAAATTTTAATATTTATTTCTTATTTCTATTTCTTTTTTATTCCACCAGCCTTACCCATTAATAAAGCAGTTCCTATAGCTGCTGCTGTGCCAGCCAATACTCCAGCACTCGCACCAACTTTTTTTGATGATTTTTCATCCATACCAGAACTTTTTGCAACTTCTGCTGTAATAATTGCAATGCAAACACCAATAATAATTATTATTCCTGCAATGACAAGAAAAAAACTACTATAAAACTAGATGAATCATTTGAACTACTTGTTTTATTTAACTGCCTTACATCCCAAGTTCCATTTCCCATATATCTAAAAGAATATCCACCTTTTTCAATATAGTTACTTTTTTGTCTTTCTTGATATGAAATACCATACGTTGAAGTTAATTCAGCAGAAGTTACTATTAAAGAAAAAATTGGAACAGTTACAGTAACCTAAATAAACAGAAAAAATATTTTTTTCACAATAACCATCCTTTTTATTTTTTATCTTTCAATTTCTTAATCTTATTTGCATTTTTTCTGGCATTTTGCTTTTTGATTTTATTTTCAATATCTCGCCTTTTATGCTCAGCTTTCCCGTCATCACGCCATTTCTCATATCCAATAACACCACTTATCTGTTTTTCATCTTCTGATGGATTATTTTGTGAACAAGATTCTGATTCATGTTTTTTTTTAATATTCTTCATTTATCTTTCCTTTTTTATTTTGGATACCACTTACCATGTGTGATTTGATATTGGAGTTTTTTCTTTAAAACAGGATCAATGTCATCGTTCCTTTCTTTTAATAATTTCGGTATATGTTTATCAACGCATTCAGCAGCTTTCCATATTTGTCCATTTTCAATAGAAGCTAATATGATAGAATTTATATCTTCCTTTTTAAATCTCTCATAATAAGGAAGCATTGCTCTAAAGATTCTTTCAGCAATTCTATAATTTATCTCTTTTCTCATTAATAAGCAGATAAAAGCATCGCCGATAGAATCACATTCCATTAAACCTTCAGATATAAGTAATTCTAAAGGAAGGTCATCTAAATATTTTAGCTGAATAGTTTTTGCTTGAATATTTTTAATAAAACCATAAGAAATCGTTTTATCTACACTAATTGGTATTATTTTCTTGTTTTGAAAATAAAATATGCCTAATTCCTGAGAGCACCAGTCTGATAATTTGAATTTCTTAGATAAAATAGGAATTATTATTTCACAGTCGTTTAATTCATTGATAATCCTGTCCTTCCAATTCGATGCTACTCTTAAATCATCACTAGCAAGAAAAGAATATAATCTTGCTTCATCAAGAAATGTTTTTGTTTTTCTTGCAATATCTAGTTGTTCTTTACTATAACTAATAAAAACTTTCATCTTACCCCTTTTACTTGAGACTGCGTACTCGATTCAGGTTTTCTCTATACAGTGTACTATTTGGATCGAGTCGTAATGCAGCTTTATAATTTGCTAATAAATCAATATAAGCTAAAATTCTTTCTTCGTATTTCATATAATTACTCCAATTATTACTCTGTCCCAATTGTCCTGATTATCTTTCCTGTTGCTACATCCCATAGTTTAATTGTTCTGTCATTGGAGCCTGAAATTATTTGCTTACCATCAGGACTGAATGCTATAGAAGTAACAACGTCTATATGCCCTGAAAAGGTTCTGATTTCACGACCTGTATTAGCATCCCAAAGCTTGGTTGTGCTATCTCTTGCTCCTGAAATTATTTGTTTACCATCAGGACCGAAGGCTACAGAAGTAACATTGTCTACATGTCCCAAAAAGGTTCTAATTTCACGGCCTGTTGCTACATCCCATAGTCTAATTGTTCTGTCATTGGAGCCTGAAATTATTTGCTTACCATCAGGACTGAAGGCTACAGAAGTTACACCAAATTTATGCCCTGATAAAGTTCTGATTTCATGACCTGCGGAAACGTTCCATAATTTAATTGTTCCGTCAGTAGTCCCTGAAAGTATCTGCTTACCATCAGGACTGAAAACTACAGAAGAAACAACACCCATATGCCCTGAAAAGGTTCTGATTTCACGACCTGTGGAAATATCCCAGAGCTGGATTATTCTATTTCCAAATCCTGAAAGTATCTGCTTACCATCAGGACTGAATACTACAGACGTAGCATGATAACCTGATGATGAAAAAGTTCTGATTTCACGACCTGTGGAAATATCCCAGAGTTTTGTTGCGCTATCCATGGCTCCTGAAAGTATTTGCTTACCATCAGGACTGAAGGCTACAGAAGAAACAACACCCATATGCCCTGAAAAGGTTCTGATTTCATGACCTGTGCCAGTGTCCCATAATTTGATTGTTCTGTCATTGGACCCGGAGATAATTTGCTTACCATCCGGGCTAAAAGCTACAGAAGTTACCGAATCTCGATGTCCTGTAAAAGTCTTTATTTCCTGCCGTTCTTTTTCTATTTTTTTCAAATCCCCTGGTTCTATCCTCATATAGCCAGAAGCACTAAGATCACGTGACGAAATCCCATTTACTGCAAGAATTACAATAGTAAGTGTAGGTGTTAAATCTTCGGCTTTGACATTAGCAAATTTGACTGTGTCATCCACACAACTTAGTGGTGTTATAACTTTTGCTCCAGAAGCAAATTTAATTTGTCTTGTAATTAAAGTAATACTGCTTTTACTAATAGTTTTATTATTTTCATTTATAAGCGCTACATCTACTTTATAACTAAACGGACCTTTACCTCCGAACACTACAGTCCCTGATGTTCTCGGTGAAATATCCATCAATGGCCAGCCGGAAAAACCCCATGCATTGCGTCTTCCTGTTTTTTCAAGTCCTTCCAATAATGCGTTAAGCGCGTCAAAACCTGCTTTAGAAGACTCAAGCGATATCCGCATACCCAAAGTCGCAGTACGCTTTTTATAATCAGTTTCTCCTATTTGTATCAGATTAGGGTCAAAGATTATTTCAAAGGGTGGGTGATCATTGAAAAAGCGAGTCGTTTCTTTAAACGCTTCGATCCATCGATCCCGTGCCTGTATATCGTTTACTATTCTTTGGCTGATTGTTCCACCACTTATGGTTGTAGAAAGTGTATTGAGCCGTGATAGAGCTTCAATCTGCGTAGGATCAAATGTAATGGCTTGGGCAAAATTAAAAAGAGCCTCTACCTCCGACCCACCGGCTTGAGCTGTAATACCTCTTGCAAGCCCTGTCTGCGCCTGTACTGTTGAGATATTTCCTGCTAAAAGTGATTGTCTTCCTGCATCTGTTAGCTTAACTCCAAGTTTTTCAAGCAGTTCTGTGGTTGCTTCGTTTAATAACGTTGCTCTTCCTTCAAACTGTGCCAGGGTTCCTTCTTTTAGAAAAGTTGCCTTGCGTACCCCAGTGCTTGATTCTGTTACAGAAAGCTGCAAAGAATATCGGCTTCCTGAAAGCTTTTGAATTGTTCCAAAAAGGTAAAACTGAGCATTGGCTAAATTTCCAATTTGGATAAAATCTTTTTCAGAAAACTTGCCACTGGCAGCTAGATTCTGTTCAGCTATTATTCTATTCAAATTTTGACGATCAATAAGATTGATTGCAGAGTACTTATTAAAATTACTATTCAATAATCCCTGTATGTATATAGGAAGATGTAATGGCACATCTCCATGAACCTCGGGAGCATGGATAGCAAGCCTTATATTTTTACCTCCATCTCCCGTAAACATAGGACCAGTAGCCGTTTCCAAACCTCCAATTGCTCCACGTGCAGTTATATCCAGTCCATCGGTTGAGAATGATTCCCCCCTTGGCATTCCGGTTGAAGAACAAGCTTGAAAAAAAATTGTCTGTATCCCAATAAGGAAAACAAATGTTAATACCGAAATCTTTTTCATATCAATCTCCTTATTCTTGCAACTATTAATATGACGACATGGCGGTTCTATTATCGAACAGAGGACCATAGAAGCAGTTAACGCTAGATTTAAAAAACGATAGATTCCAGATTCTGATTTCCAAGATGTTTTTATTATTTTAAAACCAGGATCCTCTGTCAGAAATAAATCCCTGGCTCTTCGTTGTGTTTCATTCCTAAACCTTTCACCAGATGTTCCACGAGCGGGCCCGGTGAAAGAATAGTAGCGCGTTATTTCTTTGTTATTATTTGGATTCCATCCTGTTACCGTTACTATAATGGTTTCTTACACTTGTGATTGAACCAAAATATTACCATCTGTAAAAACCTGTGCAGATACTGCCACAGGAGCCATAAATCCCAGCATTATTACCAGAATTCCTACTAGTAAAGCCAATTTTTTCATGACTTCCTCCTTTTTTTATACGATCTAAAAATTATTGAATAGATTTAATTGTTTTACTTCTCTAGTCTTTTATTCCCGCATTTGATTTTTGTTTATTTGATGATTTTGGCTTTGCTGAATTGATTCGAATCACATTTTGCGCTTTCAACAACCCCTTTGCAGAAGACAACAATTTTTCCTTTTCATCATTATCCAGCAAATTCAATACTTTACAAAATGCATCTTCCTTTTTCATTACTCACCTTTATTCTATATATATCATTTAGTAATAGATATTATCATCATTTAGTAATATATGTCAATGTAATTTTGCTAATCATCACAAAATGGTATTGTTAAGCGCCAATTTTTATGTTATTTTTTGTAAATATCATAGGAAATATCTTTGTATGAAGAACAATACATCAATCAAGGACAGAATAAAAACGCTTCGAAAGGCATTAAAATTATCTCAAGGAAACTTTGGCAAACGAATATATGTTAGTCAGAGTCTCTTGGCAGAGATTGAATCAGGAAAAAGAAAAATCAATAATCGCACAATTCAATTGATTGTTTCTGAATATAAAATCAACAAAGATTGGATTTTAACAGGAAATGGAGATATGTTTTCGGCACCACCCCCCGATATAAAAAAAGAACAACTGCTGGAAATTTTCAATGAATTAGATTGTATGTTGCAAGATTATTTATTGCTGCAATCCAGAGAATTATTAAAGATACAAAAAAAGAAAATCAAAAAATAATTATTTTTCTGCTAAGTATCTTCTTCGCTATCCTGCTCATCATCAATAACTTCATATCCTCTCCTGCAAAATAACTAGTTATGCGCCGCTATGTTGATGATGCCATATGTAATTTCTGCTCTACTTTAAGACGAAAACCAAGAATATTTAACAATTTCATAATAGTTTCAAATGATGGGTTACCTGCCGGAGATAATGATTTATATAAACCTTCGCGAGTTACACCTAAATCACGCGCAATTTGAGTCATACCTTTTGAGCGGGCTATATCACTAATTACAGATAATAAAAGCTCTGTATTATTTTCTTCAAGCGCAGCCTCAAGGTATGCTATTACATCTTCTTTTGTTTCGATATGTTCAGCCATATCCCATTTAGTTATTTTCATATCGTTATTTTTAATTAGTGTATCTTATAGTTCACAATGCGTCAAGTGTATTTTAGCTAAAACATGACCACAGACTGTTAAGAATTTTCTTCGCTGTCCTGCTCATCATCAAGCGAAAAAGAGTCTGGCAATTTTTTTGTGGTAGAAGCGCCGAGCTGTCTTAGGTTCTCAGAAAGCCTTACAAGATTTCCTTTGCCTGTTGACAATTTATTAAAAGCAGAATCATAACTTTTTCTTGCGTTATCGATTCCTTTGCCTACGTTTTCAAGATCAGTAACAAAGCCAATAAATTTATCGTAAAGCATTCCTGCCCTTCTTGCAATTTCTCTGGCATTCCTGGTTTGGTATTCATACTTCCATACATTTTCAATTGTCCTTAGCGAAGCAAGCAAAGTCGAAGGACTAACCATTATTATATTTTTTTCAAAAGCAGTTGTAAAAATTGTATTATCTGCCTGTACAGCAGCAGAGAAAGCCCCCTCAATAGGGATAAACATAAAAACAAAATCTAAGGAATTTATTCCCAGCAGTTTATGATAATCTTTTTCTGAAAGTATTTTTATATGATTACGGATCGACACAACAAGATCTTTCTCGCTCTGATTTTTTTCATCTTCTGAGTCTGAAGATACAAGCCTGTCGTATGCAATAAGAGAGACTTTGGAGTCAATAACAATATCTCGCCCTTCAGGAAGATGCACTATAACATCCGGCTGGCTCCTTTTTCCATCAACAGATTTAAGGCTTTCCTGTATTTCAAATTCCCGTCCTCTTACAAGACCGGATTTCTCAAGCACTTTTTCAAGGATCATTTCTCCCCATGAGCCTTGAGTTTTCACCTCTCCTTTAAGGGCTTTGGTAAGATTTCCAGCTTCTTCTGTTATCTGCTGATTAAGTTTTGCAAGATGTTGTATTTCTGTCTTTAGCGATGCTCTTTCAGCCAGATCCTGATCCCTTGAAAATTCTATCTGCTTTTTAAAATTATCGATCTGCTCCCTGAATGGCCGCAGAAGTTGTTCAAGAGAAGTGTTTGTTTGCTGGGAAAAAACTTTATTTCTGCTTTCAAAAATATCGCTTGAAAGTTTTTGAAAATGAGCAGAAAGTTCTTCTTTTGCATTATTTAAAAGAGCTATTTTTTCACCAAACTGACTTCTTTCCTTTTCAAGAATAGTCTGCAATACAGAAAGCTTTTCCTGCATTGAAGTAATCCGCTCAGTTAAATTTTCTATTTTTTCATTCTTTTGATTGATTTCCTGTTTTTGCTCAACAAACCTGATCTCGAATCCTGTTATTCTTTCTGTTAACGCAGCTTTTTCCACTCCTGCTTCTGTTTTTCCTTTTTCATAAGAGCGATGGATATTGCCTTTCAAAATCAGATATGTAACAAGAATTCCTATTACTATTCCTATCAATACCGAAAAAGCAACAATAAATATATCTATCATAAAATCTCCCAATAATTTTTCAAACATATAAATATTTCGTATCATTATATAAACATCTGATATTTTTTTCTACTTCAACTTAGGGAATTGCATTTTTGATTTTATAAAATAATCACAAGCCTGCAACTTCTTTTCCGGAAAAAATAAGAATCTCCGGCCTGTACTCAAAGTGCATGTTGTCAAACGGCAGCCATTTGCCGCCCCATACAAAACCATATTTTTCAAATATTTTTACAACTTCAGGATGGACCATCCAGCGCTGTGAATATGGGACAGAGTACCATTTTTCATTATATATCGAAGTCCACTTCCAATAAACCTGTTTATTCCCAAGTTTTTTTGGATTGATATCTATTGCAATTCCAAAGCTGTGATAACTTTTGCTCTTGCTGTTTTCAATATCCCGCCAAATAAAAGTCGAGGCTGATCCAAGAGAAGAGAGGAATTGCTTTATTTCAGGATTTTTCAATGCAGCTTCTTTTATCTCTTTATCAATTGC
>WRFK01000035.1 GCA_009778835.1 Spirochaetaceae bacterium | reverse complement strand
TGGAAGCGATTTTCAGATAATCGAAGAAGGTTTTAGCGGAAGATCGGTTTTGGATCATATACCGTATAATCATCCTGCAAATGGATATCAATATCTTAATGAACTTCTTGAAAACGTGGAGTTTGACTTTATTGTAATTTGGCTTGGAATTAATGATCTATTTGCAAACCGCGAGACTTCTGTAAAACATATTGCAGAAGGGATCGAAAAGATGATACACAAAATCAAATTTAGTAAACCTAAAGCCCATATCATAATTGTTGCGCCGCCTCAAATAAATGAAGATTTTGATGAGGCTTATCTTTGTCAGAGTGAAATAGAAAAGTCCAAAAAATTTTCTTCTGAGTATAAACATACTGCTTCCGCAAATAGCTGTTTCTTTGTGGATGCAGGAAAAATTGTTTCAAACTGCAGCATTGATGGCATTCATCTTGAAAAAGAGCAAAGTATAAAATTTGGCAGGTATATTGCAGATTTTATCAAGATGAGCATTTAAGAGTAATAAGAACTTTAAATAGAAATATTCCCGTACACTCAATCAAAAATATAATTATTTAATCATCAGTGTTATCTTGTCTAATATCTCCTTTTATACCTTAACTTTAAACAATTATCAAAATAAATATAAAGCATATATCTCTTTTACACTTGACGAAACTACTTTTAAGTAGTATATTGCAATTATGCCAATGACAGGAAAAGAAATGCTTAAGCTATACTTAAAAAATGGCTGGACATTGGATCATGTTACCGGCTCTCATCATATTGTGATAAAAGGTAAATCTTCTGTTTCTATTCCTGTTCATAATAAAGATTTGAAAAAAGGTACTGAACAAAAACTATTAAAGTTGGGAGGTTTTAAATGATTGCATATCCGGCAAAATTTAAAAAAGCTGCAGAAGGCGGTTATGTTGTTGAATTTATTGATATACCCTCCTGTATTACAGAAGGAGACACTCTGGAAGAAGCAAAATCAATGGCAAAAGAAGCTATTTCTGCCATGTTGTACAGTCTTGATTCAAGAAAAATGACTATTCCCGAGCCCTCGATTAAAAAGGGAAAAGAAATATATTATATTGAACCTGAATTGAAAATTGCATTTGCGATTACCCTTAAAAAAGAACGGGAACGAATGGGGTTGTCCCAAAAAGATATTGCGGAACGGATGAATGTTAATTGGACATATTATCAACGTATAGAAAATCCCAGAAGAACAAACCCAACATTGGGAACCATTGAAAAATTGCAAAAAGTTTTTCAGCGCCAGTTTATCTCTTTTTAGTAATGAATATTTATCTCACATTGATTCTTTTATAAGTATATCTTCTGCCATAGATGAATATAATATTCGTAACGGTAGCTTTTTTTCCTCTATCTCTTCGATAATTTCCGGAAACATATATCCCCAGGATGCAAGATAAAGATGGATATCTTTTAAAAAATTATTTGCTGCAAATGCGCGAAGCGTATCGCTGTAATCATCTATGAACACCGAATTTTTTGGAGATATTTTTTTTTCTTTAAGAATGTTTTCAATTATTTTAATTTTATTTTCACCTGATTCAAGTCCATAAATATTATGCGGATTAAAATCAATTCCAAAAAAATCAAGAAGTTTTTCAATAAATATTTTCTCCTTGGTAGATACAATATATATTTCTTTATAATGACTTTTGCCAACTCTTATAAGATCTTTACTGAATGGATATAGCTTATGCCATGAAAGCCAGTTTTTGGGATTAACTTTTATCCAGTCCTCTCTTATTTTATTAAATAATTTTATAAGAGCTTTCTTGTTTAGTGAAATAGATGTGAAAACCTGTTCCATCATAAATTGAAACTCTTTTTTTATAAAAGCTTCGGTATAATCTTCGGAAATCAGTTTCATTAAGGCTATTGATTGATAACCTGTTTCTATTATAGGGCGAAGCATCTTGAATTTTTCAAGATATGCTTTTGGAACATCTGTCCCCCTCCATTTTTCCCATACAATACTGCCGGCAAGCCATGCGCATCTTCCTGTTTCGTTTGCGCTGTCGCAGAGCACTCCGTCAAAATCAAAAAAAAGAATTTTTTTTCTTTGTTTTTTCATAATAAAATTAACTTATGTTCTCCTTGTTTTTATATCACTTTTTTGGATAAATTGGCTGCCAAAAAAATTATAGCATTATTGGATAACTTAGTTTATCATAATATTTGGGTTTTATAAAAATATTTTTTATAATCTAAAATTATTATCGAATTTAAGATCTGTAAACCCTTCGGGCGGGAGGCTGAATCCGCTATAGTTTAGATGCCTTAATGTTGAAATTCTGTAACTATGAATAGCATCTTTTAGCCATTCATATTCATCATCTGTAACATCGCCCAAAAGATATTTGATCATTATAAGCATTGTTTCGTATCTGGTGGCAGTAAGATTGCTTCTTAGAAAGTTTTCCTTTTCTTTCATATATTTTTCAAGCGCTGTAAAATCTATGGGAGTGCTGCTTTCATCAAATTCAATTCTTTTCCATAACCTTGAAATATATTGCGGATTATAATTAAGTATGGGTTGTCTTACAACAATCTGTTGGGCATATTGAGTTTCTTTTTCGGGCGTTACTCTTTCATAACTCATTTTGTTTTTCATATCCACGCCTGCTTCTGCGAAAAGATTGTAAAATTCATACCATGTATCAAGCCCTTTTACCCCTTTTACAGCAGACTCTTCAAGAAGAATAAGCTCTTTAGGGCATTTTAGGGATCCATAAATCCATTCGGTATAATAGGAGTTGTTTTCCGAACCAAGCGGCCTCGTTATATGCGGATAACTGTAATATCCTGCTGAAATAAAAGCATCTTCAAGTTTTTTGACAAGGAAGTGGCGGGCAAATTGATCGAAACCGGAATAAAAAGTATTACCTCGTCTTACTGAAAGTTTTGCAACAGGAATTTCCTGGAGAGTATATATTACCCCGTCTATTGATTTGAATCCGGATCTTATCTCAAGATCAATTGAAAGATAGTTATATGACTTAACTCTTTTTGAATAAGCAAGATCATTGATTTTTCTTGCGTTTTTATAATCTATGGTTTTTGTCTGATTTGTTTCAAGTTCTTTCATGTGGCAACGGTCGTGCCTGCTCATGTGCTTTGTTGTTGATTTTCTGTAATCAAATACAAGTTCGCTCAATTTATCCATTTTGTCAAAAGTTTTTGGAGTATGGGATTTCATAAGAAATTCAAGAATCAGGAGCATCATTTCCACTCTTTCAGGAGCAAGAGCTTTTTCAAGGCTGTTTTTGTTATCAATTATAAATTTTTCAAATTTATAAAAATCTATATGAAGGCTTTCGGAACCAAAATCAATTCTTTTCCATAACTTTGTAAGGGACTCTTCTGAATCCGATACTTTTGGTTCAAGCATTACAACATTTTTAATATAAAGCCCATCATTTTCAACAGTATCATCAAATATTCCTACCCCTGCTTCATTAAAGCAACCCGAAGCAATATCCCATTCATCTACTTTTACAGGGAACCATCTTTTATAATAATCATCGTAATATTCAGGATAAAATCCCTCATCTCCAAAAACCCACTCATAATAATAAATTCCATCAATATCAGAACCAAGCGGTCTTGGAATATGGGAAAACCTGTATTTGTTGGTTCGGAAAAAATAATCATCAAGTTTTTTTATTAAGGTATGCCTGAAATATACATTAAGGCTAGAAAGTGTAGCTTTATTTTCCAGATTTTCAAATGTTATATCGGAACCCGGATTATTTATTTTGGCAAGGTCTGTTCCTCTTGGAATTCTGCAGGCAGCGACAAAATCCTGTTCTGTCTTTATTACTCCACCCAGACCAGGAAAAATATTTCTTATTTGAATATGTACTTCTGCGGAACCGCCATATCCTCCGCGGCAAATTGTCTCTATTCCCATAATATTAAGGTAATAATATGAGACAGCAGGGTCAAGCATATATAATTTTGAAATAATATTGTGGCAAATTCATATAGTTGTGCATATAATTATAAAAATATATATAGCATAAAGAAATAATTTATGAATCTCTTGACAGTATTCGTAAAATATTCTAATTTACTAGATTTTTGTGTAAATTAAATCCCATAAAACCAAAAATTTATATGGGAAAATCCCGGTCCTGCTTCGGGGGATAAATACTGGCCGAAGATGAGGTAAAAAACTTGCCGGGATACATTTCATTAAAATGAGGAGTTTAATTATGAAAAGATTGTTAGCAATTATGGTGATGCTTTTAACTGCAGCAGCTCTTTTTGCAGGGGGAATTGAAAACAAGACTAACTTTACCACAGGTTGGCTGATGAATATGAGCAGAAATACAGAAACTCAAAGGCCCGATGCTGTTTTTTACAACCCGGCCGGAACAGCATTTTTGGAAGATGGTCTTTATCTTGATCTTGGGAACCAATTTGTATTTAAAGATTATGAACATAAAGTAACAGTTCCGCCAGTAGGATTTGGAACTTATAATGCAGATAATGTAACTTATCTCTATCCAAATGCAGCTCTTGTTTTTAATAAAGATAACTGGGCGATTTTTGCAGCTTTTGGCGTTTTTGCAGGCGGCGGGCTTCTTGAATATACCAAGGGAACAGCGGAAACAGCAGGATTAATACTTGCTGCAATAGGTAAAGGTTCTGGTCTTACTTCTGCTGACCACTCTTTTGATGTTTATTCAGTTACTTTTGGCGAAATAATTGGAGGATCTTATTCATTCCAGGATAAAGTATCTATCTCCGCTGCAATAAGGTTTTTACAGGGAAGCCAGACTATGGAAGCAAAACAGAGCGGCACAAAAATTTTAAATGCAGAAGCTTCGGCTAACGGAATAGGTGGAATTTTCGGAGTGCATTATAAACCCATAGATGGACTTGATATTGCGGCAACATACCAGACAATAACAAAAATGGAGTATACATGGGATAAAACAGAAACTGCTGATCCTGTTCTTGGGGCAGTTGCTGGTTCGTTGGGAATAAAAAAAAGTGAAAAATTCAAAAATGATCTTCCTGCAGCTCTTGGAGTTGGAGTTGGATACAGAATAATTGAGGAACTCTATGCAAGTGTAAGTTTTAATTATTTCTTTAATAAACCGGCTGATAGTACCGGTGGATTTGGCGTAGATTATGATAATTCATGGGAAATCTCAGCAGGAGCAAATTATGATTTTTCAAAAGAATTATCTTTTAGCCTTGGTTGTGCTTATTCAAAGCAGGGAATTGAAAAAGGAAAAAATTCCTCATTTTCTCCAAATCTTGACAGCTTTTGTATAGGTCTCGGGACTTCTTTAAAATTTATAAAAGATCTTACTATAGATATAGCAGGGTTTAAACCTTTTTATTCTGGAACAGAGTATGCAACCAAGGATGGCATAAAAATGGATCTTGAGAAAAAAAGTATGTGGCTTATTGGTATTGGAGCTACTTACAAAATATTCTAAAATGATTTAGAGCTTCCTATTAAAATTTTAAATAGGCTGTCCAGTGACACATATCCTTTGGAATCGAGGTGCCTGGACAGATTTTTTTTGCCGTAGCTGTAACCAGGCTGCTGTAAACTATTATATTCATTTGTCTGCTTTAAAACAAAATAGCAATAATTTTAAAGATATAAATCTATTGTTGTGTTATTATAATAAGTAATAACATTATATGAGGTATTATATGGCTGAAAAAACATCAGAAGTTTATTTTATAGATATGGGAACAAGATCGGGTAATAATTTATTTGATAAAATAAAAAAACTTATTTTATCTGCAGGTTTTAATGACCTTGATCTCAAAAAGAAATTTACTGCTTTAAAAATGCATTTTGGAGAACCTGGAAATTTTGCTTATATAAGACCTGTTTTTGTTTCCACTATTTCGGAACTTGTAAAGGAAAAAGGCGGTATCCCTTTTCTTACAGATGCAAATACCATGTACACAGGACGCAGGGCAAATGCAGTCGACCATCTTGAATCTGCAGAAAAAAATGGTTTCTTAAGTGTTGTTACAGGGTGTCCTGTAATAATTGCAGATGGCTTAAGAGGAACAGAATACAAAAATGTAGAAATAAATCTTGAATATTGCAAATATGCCAAAATAGGGACAGTTATTACAGATTCAGATGTAATTATCTCTATAAACCATTTTAAAGGTCATGATATGACAGGCTTTGGCGGCGCGCTTAAAAATATAGGGATGGGAAGCGGATCAAGAGCAGGAAAGCACGATATGCACTCTCATTCAAAGATTATTATTAATAAGAAAGAATGTGTCTCATGCGGAATCTGTATAGAATCCTGCGCTGCAAAAGCAATAGAATTTGGCGCTGATTCAAAAGCTCATATATATGAAGATATTTGCACAGGATGCGGGCAATGTGTCGCTGTCTGCAACAATGGCGCTGCGAATATGAAGATAAATTCAGATGTAGATATAGTTATAAAGAAGATAGTGGAATATAGCTATGCTGTATTAAAAGGTAAAAAACATTTTCACATAACTTTTATAATGGATGTTTCGCCAAATTGCGACTGCTGGTCTCATAATGATACTCCAATAGTGCCAAATATTGGTGTTCTTGCTTCTTTTGATCCTGTTGCGATAGATAAGGCAGCTGCTGACCTTGTTAATAGCGCTCCTGGAATAGTTGGCAGCCAGCTTGATAAAGCAGGATATAAATCCGGAGAAGATAAATTTCTGACACTCTATCCCCAAAGCGACTGGAAAGGGGGAATAGAATATGCGGTTTCGCTTGGGCTTGGAAATAGTAAGTATAAACTTATAAAAGTAAAATAATGAGTGCTTTAAGCCGAAATTATAAATAGTTTTGCGCAGAAGATGTGTTGCTTTTCTAAAAAAGGTCTTTTAGAATTGCATTACTGTTGAAACTAAACTACAATATAGTAGCTAAAAATTAGTTTATTTTATACCTCTTTGTGGGTATGAAAAATAGTATGGAGGTTATTAAAGGATGAAAAAGATATTGATTGTTTTACCTTTTGTTATTCTTTTTCTTTTTTCATGTAAATCTGCTCCTGCTCCAGACGCGGACGGGGCAAATGTTCAGAAAGCAATAGATATAGTAACTGCAAAAAGCAGAGCTGTTGATGCTATGGATAAGGCAAAATCCATTAAAGCTGATGTAGCTGTAAGCGATGAGTACAATAGCGCTCTTGATGTATTTAATGAAGCAGAAAAAGATGCTCAAAATCCAGGCGATCTATTAGCTGTAACAAATAAGTATCTTGAAGCAGAAAGATTATTTCTTGCTACCTACGAAAGTGCAAGATCAAAGAAAGAAGAGGCACAGAGACAGCTAAACAGAGCTAAGGACGCTATCAAACAAGTTGAAAATGAGGCTGAAGCTTTTGAGAAAGAGAGCGAAGGAACAGCTAAAGGAGTACCAAACTAATGAAAAAGATAATAGTATTTTCAATTTTTATACTTTTTGCCGTGTCTGGTATTTTTGCTCAGTCATCATTATATAACAACCAGTATTATAAGCAGTCTGTTGAATATGCAAGAATTTCAGAGCAGTGTTTTGATAATGGCGAATATGATGAAGCTACTGAATATGCATTAAAATCTCAGGAATATGCAGCTCTTTCAAAGCAATATATTGCAGAACAAGTTCTTGCATATAGGGCAAGAACAGCGCTTACTGCTGCAAAAGAGAGAATGGAGCTTGCTGACAGATTAAATATCAAAAACAGAGATAGCGAGCTATATGCTTCTGCATCGCAATATTATAAAGATGCAAACAGCAAATTTAATGGAAAAGATTATGCGAACAGTCTTGCCGATTCCCAAAAAGTTTTGGCGCTTCTTGGCGATATAGCTCCTGCTGCTAAAGATGGAACTTCTGTTGCTAAAGATGGAACCCTTGCTGCTTATTACAAAGTAAAACTTAATACGCAGAGAAGAGATTGTCTCTGGAGAATTGCTGGTTTTGATTATATTTATGGCGATCCATTTAAATGGAAACATATTTATGATGAAAACAAAGATTCTTTCCCACAGCCAAATAATCCAAACCTTATTCATCCCGGAATGATTCTTAAAATTCCTTCATTAAAAGGTGAAGCAAGAAGCGGAGAAAGGTAAAAAATAATTTTTATAAAAAAAGAGCTGCCTGTCGCTACGATCCTTCGGAATCGTGGTTTGGGCAGCTTTTTTTATCTTCAAAATTTAAAACATATATATAAATTGCATAACTTATTCTGCTACAGGTTTGCGCAGCAAACTCTTATACAATCCATTTCTTTGGAAACCATTAGCTCCTCTATTCAGGCTGCTTTGTTGCCTTTTTTGGGTTTATCTCTATTTGCTCCTTTACCCAAAACCAGAAATTTTCTTCCATCATATTGAAGCTCAAAAACTTTGATTATTTTTTCATCTGTTTTGTTTTGTTTAAAAGCAGGTAATTCAATTCCTTTTATGCTAATTTTAGAGCCGGTATTTAACTTTAAAGCTTGAATTGCATCTGAAGAAAGTATTATTTTTATTTCATCTTTTCCGGATTTTATTATATGACGATCATTATCTTTAACTACAATTTCCCCTGAAATCTCCTTAATTTCTATAATTGCAGATCCGGGAGCTTTCATCATATTATGCTTTTTTTCTTTGGAATTTTTGTAATTTGGCTGTTTTTTATGCGGTTCTCCCGATTCTTTGCCATGTGCAAAAACAAAACCTGTTCCAATCAGTGTAATTAAAACTATCAATCCAATAATTTTTTTCATTTTTTTCTCCTATTCTTTAATATTGTTTTTAATATCCCGGCCCCATTTGTTAACAGGATAAAGCTTGCCGGGGTATGTTTTACTATTTAAACACCTGCAATGTGAAGATAATGTGAAGATAAGATATAATTTAAAAGATTTTAAAAAATATTGTTTTGTATTTATAATAAGGATATTATAATTGAATAGTTTTTATTGAAAATTTTAAGGAGCTTTTTGCAATGAGTGATTTTAATTATGAAATAAAAGAGAAAATTGCAGTATTATCTGAAAACAAAAGTGGATGGACAAAGGAGCTTAATCTTATTAGTTATAATGGAAGGGCTCCTAAATATGATATACGGGATTGGTCACCTGGAAATGAAAAGATGGGAAAAGGGGTAACCTTGCAAAAAGAAGAATTAATAAAACTAAAAAATGTATTAAATAGTCTGGAAATATAGTAAAATTCACAAAATAGGATATATATGAGTTCAGAATATAATAATCAATCAAATACAAATCCTTTTTTAGGAAAAAAAGTGTTTTTTCTTTATCCTCATAGTGTTTTGCAAAAAGAGATACTTGATATCCTTATAGAGAATGAATATGAAGTATATCTTATAAACGATCACAAAAAGTTAATGAAAGTTATAGAATATTTTCCAAATTCAATAGCATTTATCAATATAGATGAAGTTCTCTCTGTAGATGCATGGGAAGAATATATAAAAGTAATAATGAATAGTGAGAAATTAAGAAGCACACAGACAGGTGTTGTTACATATAATAACAATAAAGAACTTGCAAAAAGATTTCTTATGGAATTGATGATACCATGCGGGTTTATTATTTTAAATCTTGGTGTTGATAAAAGTCTCCCAATATTATTGAAAATGCTTACAGCAAATGAGGCAAAAGGGCGTAGAAAACATATACGCGCCATAACTTCTGAAAGCGAAAACACAAAATTTAATATAAATATAAATAAAACAGTACTTGTAGGAAGAATTTTAGATATAAGCATAGCAGGAATGGCGGTTTTGCTTGAGTCAACAGATGTAGAACTTACCCCAAAAGTGGAAATTCCGGATATTCAGCTTATTCTTAAAGGGATAATATGCAGGGTATCAGGAATAGTGGCAGGCGCCAGAAAAGATGATAAAAGGTGTTATATATTTATTTTTAACTATGTTGATGATAAAGCAAAAGTAAAAATACATTCTTATATTTATAAAAGACTTCATGATATTATGGATGATATTCTTAAAAAACTATAAAATTTAAAACTTTTTATTGACTAGTGTTTATCAATAGGTTATATTAAATTTAATCTGTGGATTGCACAGTAGTATGGCGAATATTTTTTTGTTTTGGTTATAATTTTTGGGATAATTTGTTTTTTAGTCTTTAAGCTGCTAGATTTTTCCTTCAATTTTTAATTCTTGACAAAATAAATAATTTAATATAACTGCACCACGATTATTTTAATTTTATAAGGAAAAGAAGGGAAAAATTATGTCAAAAAAACTCTATGTTGGAAATCTTAACTATGCAACAACCGAAGATCAGCTTGCAGATCTTTTTGCAGGATATGGAAATGTTCTTGATGTATCTATCATAATTGACAGATATACAAACAGATCAAAAGGCTTTGGCTTTGTTGAAATGGAAGATGATAAGGCTGCTTCAGAAGCTATTGCAGCATTAAACGGAAAACCGTTTAACAACAGAGAACTTCTTGTTAATGAAGCAAGGGAAAGAGTTCCAAGAGAAAGAGCTCCAAGAACCTAATTCTATAAAATAAGAAATAGAAGCCGGCTGGTCTTAATCAGCTGGCTTTTTTATTCTATAGAACCATTATTGTCATTTATAGACTCTACAGGGACGCTGCTATCATCAAGTTTTTCTTTTTGAACAACAACAAATTTTAGAATTATTGTTATTAATGTTATAAAAAGAAGAATAAATAATACAATACCAGCTACTTTAAAGGGTTTTTCAGCAGATCTTCCTAAAAAATATACAAGAAAATATAGTGTTGATG
>WRFK01000034.1 GCA_009778835.1 Spirochaetaceae bacterium | reverse complement strand
TTTTAATTGACGCATGCGCCTTTTTTATTTTTGTTAAAATTTTCGTGTAGTCATTTTCTTCTCCGTGCGTCAAACGGGATATTGATATTAATCCAGACTTTTTTCGATTGATTGCAAAAAAGCAGGTAAAGAAAAGGACAATAACATATAAACCACCAGCAGCTATCTTTATTGGGAGACAAGTATTGGTAGAAAAAATTGTCCAAAGTGTGGAAAATCCGAAAAGAATGTAGCTGGATACAACAGATATTATGACATATTTTCTGGAATATTTTAGTTTCGCTTTCATTTTTTCTCTCCTTCGAATATTGGATTTTTCATATTGTCGAAGAAACATGAAACCATGCTAATAGACATAATATTATAAATTACAACAACTGTCAATAAGACAAGTGGAAAATATTGCAATTTATGTCTATTAGAATATAATAATGACCTTGCAAAAAATATTTATTATAAATCTTAAAAAACTTCGCAAAGAAAAAGGTATCTCTCAAATGCTTTTGGCTGAAAAGTGTGATACTAGTGCAAATTACATTGGTCAGATTGAAATGGGTAGGCGTATCCCTTCGTTTGAAAAAATTGAGAAAATCGCTGCAGCGCTGAATATCCATCCAAGCTTGTTGTTTGTTGTCGAGAATAGTGGAGAAATCAAGGAACAGAAACTTAAAACAAAGGATTATTTAGAGAGAATGCCTGTACATGTAAAAAAGGAACTTTTTACCCGCCTCGTAGCCCTTATTAAAGCGGATATTGCTGAATCTCTGGATGCGAAAAATTATTAGAGGATTAATGATTCCCTTGCCGGGAAAAAATAAGAAAAGGTATTATTCTGAATCTTCTTGTTCAAAAAGGGAATAGAGCTCTTCTTTTGACACCTGATTTCCCTCTTGAGAAAAAGAAAGTTTTTTGTTTAGCCTTTTTTGTATTTCAGAAGAACTGATTTTATATAAACTTATAAATGATTTTATATCATTGCTATGAGCTTCAAAAATAATTGACTGCTTATACTTATATTTGATTATATTTTCCATCAAGATAATTGCACTATCTTTTATATTTTTTATTTTCTTTAAGATAATTATGAACTCTTTTTCATTGATATTACTATTTGTTACTCTTTCTTCTATTTTGTTTAATGTATTATTGATAAAAAAAACATCATCTATAATTTTATTTTTATATAGGGATATATCTATATCCATATCAAGTGATGTGCTTGTAAGCGCTATTAAATGGTTAAGAAAAGTCAAGTCTTCAACCATAGTCTTTTTTTCTTCTGAAACTATAATCATTTTTTATGCCCTTTTTTTCTTTTCGGAATAATTTTTTCAATACTTAATCATATGGATTAAAATTGATAATTCTACACCCACAACCGCATTAGCAAGGGAAATATTGGAATAAAAAGTTCGTGGTTTTTGCTTTCTATAATGATTTAACTGGCCTGTTTTTTTTAATAGATGCTGCCTTAAATATTTTTATTTCAGGCTTTTTCTCTGACAACTTCTGGACAGCGTTCTCAACCTCTTTCTTTTTTTTATTATTGCTTTCAAAAAGGTCGATCTGGCTTGAATATTCTTTTTTTTCAAGACCAAGCAAAGAAGCTCCAATAAGCCTTACAGGCTTTGATCTGTCAAGTTTTTTATCAAGAAGAGCAACAAGTGTTTTATATATCTCATCGGAACAGCTTATATTATTTAAAAGAGTAGTCTGAGCTGTTGTTACTAAAAAATCAAAATATTTTATTTTAATAGAAACAGTTTTTGATACATATCCGGAGTTATTTAGCCTGAATACAAGGTGTTGCGCAATATCAAGAAGTTCCTGTTTTAGTAAATCTTCGGATTTTATATCTTCTTCAAATGTTATTTCATTCCCAATAGACTTGCTTTTAGGATTGTCGCTCCATACTCCGGGATCTTCTCCCCTTACTTCGTTATATATATGCTCTGCCATAATACTGCTGCCAAGTATTGTGGAAAGTATTTTTTTTGAATACAAACGGAGCTGTTTTATTTCGGATATTCCGCTTTGATTAAGCCTTTCCGCTGTTTTTTTCCCGATTCCATGCAAGTCTTTAAGTTTTAGCGAATCAAGAAATTCTATTTCCTTGCCTTGCTTAATATGGCAAAGGCCATCAGGTTTTCCGTGATCAGATGCAAGTTTTGCCATCATTCTGTTACACGCAATTCCAACAGAAACAGTAAGGCCTGTACTCTCTTTTATTTTTGATTTTAACTTTTTGGCAGCTTCCTTTGGTTGTCCGAATATAAGACTTGTGCCTGTCATATTAAGATAAGCTTCATCAATAGATATAACATTAACATCAGGAGAAAATTGGTTTAATATTTCCATAATCTGATTTGAAACCTGAATATATCTTTTCATTCTGCATGGGACAAAAATTCCCGAAGGACATCTTTTTCTTGCTTCTTCAATGGGCATGGCAGATCTTACTCCAAATGCTCTGGCTTCATAAGAACATGTTGAGACAACCCCTCTTTTCCCCATGCCTCCGACAATTACAGGCTTGCTTCTGAAAGAAACATTATCAAGTTGTTCTATTGACGCATAAAATGCATCCATATCTATATGGAAAAAAACATTATCCATAAATACTCTTTCTTACAACAGTATAGTCGTAAAAAATCATATTGTTTCCTTTTATATCCATATTAAAAAGCTGGGTTCTGTAAATAAATTTTATCTCAAACAGTATATCGGCTTCCTTATTTGTAAGTATATCCAGTCTGAGAGGGAAGTTGGGGTTATACCCAATATGAAATTCTCCGCCCCTAAGATTAGGTTGAAGAGTAAATTGATAGTTGCTATCCAGAATAATCTGGTTTTCTTCCATATGGAATAATATTTCTATTTTTTCCGGATTTCCTTTTGGAATAATATCAAGCACTATATTTTTTCTATCCAAAAACCATGATAATGTTTTTTGGATTTCAACAAGCTCTCCTGTGTTGTTGTTCGTAATTTCTATTTTTTTTAAGTTACCTGTTTCAAGGGAGTAGTTATTGCTGTCTATTGAGATTTTAATATCTTCTGACTCCACAGGAGTTGATACCTCTATTATTGAAGTATCCATGTCTGTATCAATGGTATAAACAAACAAAACAGGCATTTTTTTATTTTTATATATATCAAACCAATAATAGTAACCTGTTAATGTTAGAGCAGTTAATAATGTTATAGAAAAAATAACTCTTCTTAAAATTTTATATTTTTTCAATTCTATACGGGTTTGTATGTATAAGATTCTAAGTATCATCATAATGCCGGGAAGTAAAGTTATTGCTATAAGAACATTTCCTGTAATTTTGCTTGAAATTAAAATATTGCAGAGGTTAATGGCGGGCGCTATAAAAATGTATTTTACAGCATCATATATCAGATAGTAAGAAATTATTAAACAACCTGTTTTTATCCACCTGTTTTCCGAAAAAGAAAAAACTATTGCCCAAACAAGCCCCCACATTGCGACAAATGATAAAGTAATATTGAGAAATTGAAATATAAAAATATTTATCAACATAAGAAAAATAGCGCTTGAAGAATAAAAGCTGCTTGAATAGGGAAGGCTTATTTTTTGCAGTAAAAAAAGTGATGAAAAAAGAAAAACAATTGCTGTAATTATTTTAATAAAAAAAACAGTTGCAGGAGTCTCGATCCATATATTTGGAGATCCTTTAAATAAAATTATAAATTCCGTAGTAAGCGTTGCAAGAAATAGAAATAAAAAGCAGAGCAAAAAAAGCCATATAATAACCAAAAAATGTTTAAACATTTTTCTGATATAACGGAAAAAATTCTTGCTGTATTTCATGGAAAAAATAATAAGGATTGTTATAAAGGCAAGATAGATTAAAATATTATATTTTTCTTTCAAAAAAAAGTAACTGTTTTTTAATGGCATGACTAAATAATTTGTTTCCAGTTCAAGTTCCTGATAATTATTTGACATTGAAATAAGGAAAAAGAATAATTGAGCTGTAAGATTTTTTTGCTTTAAACCGGGTATTTTATTAAAAAATAGCATTGGATTATAACCATCTGTTGAAGTGATATATAATGAAGGTATATTATTCTTCATAAAAATATCTGTTTGGGATTTTAAGTTATACCCTGCTTTATAAAGAGTGTTTTCTCTTATGTCTATAAAAAAATTTATATTATTTCTTTCCATTTCTCTGGATGCTTTTTTTATAAACCATAGGGGAGTTTGTCCTGTTGCGGTTATATTGGAAATTTCAACAATATTTTCGTAATTTTCAATATTAAGATAAATCAGGCAGACATTGGATTCTGGAAAATAATCTTGCAAAAAGGCTCTTGAACCCAACTGTTCTTCGCTGGATTCCGTAGCTATCTTTTCTACAAGATTCTGGTTATATAACAAATAGTTTGTATCAAGTAAATAAGGTAAAGATTCAGATCCTAAAAAAAGTATTTTAACACTTTTTTCAGATAAATTTTCCCTAAAGAATTCACATAACTTTAATGCCATTGCTATGTTAAATGAATTGTCTTTTAAGTTATTAACAGGAATGGCAAATATTATTGTGTTGTTGGTTGCGCCAAAAAAATCTACAATTATATTTGAGGTAAATGAATGAGTGCCTCTTATTGTATCTACCGGCTGTTCGGTGTAAGAAATTGAAAGAGAGTCAAGTCTTTCCCTTATAAATTGATATACTGCCTTTTCCTGCCTGGAGTTATTTTCACATGGATATAATTTTTTTAAATATTCAATATCTGATGCTATTGTGCTGCTTATCCACTTGGGGTCTGGTAATGGATTTTCTCCATAAATTATATATGATATAAAAAGTAATAAAATGCAAAAAAGCTTTTTCATTCATCATAAGAATATTTTATCCCTTCTTAATCGTCAATGTATTTTGTTTTAAGATATATAAATAATATTTATTGCCTATATAAAAAAGTGTGCTATAATTGTCCAAATATGGAAATAATGCCTGAGATCCAAAAAAGAATTAGTGTACGTAACTTCAAGGATATAGCTATAAAACAAGATGTTATTTCAAGAGTTTTAGAAGCAGGACAGCTTGCCCCTTCTGCCAAAAACAGGCAGCCATGGCGATTTCTTGTTATTGATAATCCGGAGCTTAAAAAAAAGATTCAGGAAGCTTCTTATGGACAGGAGCATATTGGAAAATCAGGGGTTATAATATTAGCATGTTCAACAAATATAGAGTATGAAATGCCTAATGGCCAACAGTCATATCCCATAGACATCTCTTTTGCAGTATCATTTATGATGCTTCAGGCAGAGCATGAAGGTCTTGGGAGTTGTGTTATTACAACATACGATGAAGAAGAGATAAAAAGTCTTGTCTCTGTACCATATTCAATGCGAGTTGTAATGATGCTTCTTCTTGGATACACAGATGAGCATTTGATTGTAAGGGATAGGCAACAAATTAAAAGAATATTTGCTTTTAATCACTGGTAAAGAAAGTAAGTAATTTGAAACTCTTCGTGTTTTATGAATCCCAGATTTATATATACTTTTAAAGCTGCATGATTATTTGTTTTAACAAATAAAGAGGCTTTCATTCCCATGGAAAAAATATTTTCAATAAGATAGCTTACGAGAGCTGTTGAAATCCCAATATTTCTATATTCAGGAAGTGTATAAACACCTCCTATTTGATAATAGATAAATCCTTTTTCGTTTGTATTTGCTTTTGCTATAATTTTTCCAGATTTTTCTGCAACTACTGTTATCTGATTTTTTAGAATCATTGAAAGATGCTTCTTTGACATAGTTTCACTAAACATTTCAGAGTTGGGAAGGACCTCTTCAATTTCATAATTTTTTTGTAAAGGGACAAGATTTTCAAGATCTTTTTGAGTAGCCAGCCTGATTTTTATTTCCTGTTGCTCTGCTTTGCATGGTATAAAATTATTTTCATCAAGAGTCATTGTGTAATAATTAAAGGAATTCACCCCTTCAGAGACTTTCTTGTTGCTAAAATAGGCTTTAAGTATATTGTTTACAGATTTTTTATCTCCCATTATTGTATTTACTTTAGAGAGAGCGTTGCCAAAAATTTCTAATCCTTTGTTTAAATTAATAATTTTGCTTGTAATATTTTCCTTGCAAATTGGCAAAAGCTGGCCATTTTCCGATAGCATGAGGGAAAAATCAATAGAGTTATCTACCCAATTATTATGAACTATAATGTCGCTTGCTTTTAATGATTTTTCAATGTTAGCGTTATCTTTGTTACAAATTTTACTAACGATGTTTGACTCTGTATTATTGGCAAAGCTGTTTTTTAAATTATTAAAATATTTCTTCCTGAATATAGCAGAGAAATTCATGCAGCAATGTTCCCGCAACTGGATAATTTTTTTAAGGTCTTCAAGTTGCGAAAGTTTAAAATATGCCCATGCCATCTTTATTAGTCGCTCTTTTGCGTGTCTTTTGTAACTAACGGCAGAACGCCTTCAGGTATAAAATCTCCTGCAATCGCAGCAAATCCTGCAGTAAAAGATTCTCTTCCTGTCCCATATACAGCTACTCCTCCATCAAGCCACCTTAGACTTGAAAGGCTTGCCGGAGAAAGTACAGACAATACAATAACCCTGCATCTGCTGTTTTTCAGAGTTTTTAAAATTTCTATTCCTGCAACATTTGCAGAGCAGAAAATAACAGTGTCATATCCGGAAGCAATATCCGGCATTTTTTTTAAATCATTTTCCTGTGCTTTATAAAATGGATTATACGGGAAAAAATAGGAATCAGCATTTGGAAACCGTTTTAAACCTTCTTCAAAAAAAAGTCTTAATGGGCCTGCCAGAAGTATTCTTTCGTTTTCTTCGGGTTTTTTAATTAATTTATCGCCTTGCAGCAGAGAAACACTTCTAAATGCCTGTTGATGAAAAAACAAAGGGGCTCCTTCTGCGGGAATTGGGTAGATGTTTTGTATTGCTTTTTTTAACTGAGAGGTTTCCATGTCCAGATATTCATGTTTTACACTAATTATTCTTTCTACACTTTTTCTTATCTGTTTTTCAAAATCAGGATTGTTCCTCATCTCGCTTATTATTAAATTTCTTATCTTCTCATATTCCGATAAATCTCTTGAAACCATAACTATATCATTTCCTGCTTTAAGAGCTGCAAGGCAGCTTTCGCTAAGGCTATTTTTATATAATGCGCCATTCATCTGCATATCATCTGTTATTATGATTCCGTTAAATTCCATTTTTTCCCTAAGCACATCTTTAAGAAAAAATGGGGACAGAGATGCGGGACGTTTGTCTCCGGTAACGCTGGGGAAAGCAAGATGGCCGCTCATTATTGAAGGAAGATTTTCTTTTATAAGAAAATCATAAGGAAGGAGATCTGTTGAAAAAAGTTCATCAAGGGTTGTTTCAATAATAGGCAGTCTGCCATGTGAATCATCAGAAGTTCTTCCGTGTCCCGGAAAATGTTTTGCAGTACATATTATACCTGCTTCTTTCATACCATTGGCATAAGATGTTGCAAGAATTGCTGTCCGGAGCGGGTCATCGGAAAAAGCTCTTGGCCCTATAACATGCGCTTCGTGATTTATCAATATATCCACAGTAGGGGCAAAGTTCATATTTATTCCCAATGCTTTAAGCTCTTTGCCTATATAAAAGCCTGTCATATAGGAATCATTTATAATTTCAGATGCGCCAAGGGCCATGTTACCCGGCGTTATTGATGAGCTTCCCTTTACATGCCTAACCCATCCCCCTTCCTGATCTGTTGCTATAAACAGGGGAATTTTTAATTCTGTTTTTAAAGCAGCCTTCTGCATCTCTTCTATACTCTTTTGTAAAAGTGAAAGATCATTCGTATTCCAGCCAAAGATTTTTATTCCGCCTATATTTCTCTCTTTTATCCACTCAATTACTTCGGCAGACGGAGCGCTTCCCATGTACCCTATCATCATGACTTGTCCTGCAAGCTGTGAGAAATCCATTTTTTCCGCAATTCTGCTTGCATAGGCGAGGCTGCTTTCAGTCGCTGCGATTTTCGATAACTCCCTCTTGTTATCATCAAATGAGTAATATGATTCTTTTTTCCTGTTAAGGTTTTCCGAATATAATGAAAAACCTGTTGTTACAGCAGCTAATAAAATAGCTGATATTATAATTAGCTTAACTTTATTTATATGATAACCCCTTAAGTTCGTTTATATAAATTTCTGCGGAATGAGCTGCAATTGCTCCATCCCCGCATGATACAACAATCTGTCTGAATGGAGTTGTTCTCACATCTCCTGCCACAAAAAGTCCATCTATTGAGGTTTTCATCTCGCAACTTGAAACTATATAGCCGGAATCATCTTTTTCAAGATCAGCAGGGAGCGCGCTTGTTTGAGGCGTTGTGCCAACAAAAATAAAAACAGCATCAAAATCCTCTTCATGTTTTTTTCCATCAGGCCCCAATAGAATTGCTTTTTCCACTTTCTTTTCGCCCTTTATCTCTTTGCACTCTGTATTAAATCGTACATCTATATTTTTATTTTTTAGTACTCTTTCTGCAAGCGCTTTTTGAGCCCTGAATCTCTCTTTCCTATGGATTAAAACAACTTTATCTGTAATTTGGGCAAGAAAGAGCGATTCGCTGCAGGCAGTGTCTCCTCCGCCTATTGCAAGTATTTTTTTGTTCTTAAAAAATGGACCATCGCAGGTAGCGCAGTAAGAAACTCCCATGCCTGAAAACTTTTCTTCCCCCTCCACCCCAAGCATTTTATGTTTTGCCCCTGTTGCAATAATAACAGCATAACAGGTAAATTCTCCTGTATCAGTTGAGACATAAAAAATATTCTCCCTTTTCTCTACTTTTTTTACGCTGGCATTAATAATTTCTGCGCCAAATTTTAGAGCTTGTTCTTCCATTTCTTTGGAAAGTTCTGCTCCTGATATTTGCCTGGCAAATCCGGGATAGTTTTCAATATTGTGTATCTGGAGCACCTGCCCCCCTGTTGCAAGTTCTTCAATCAGCAGAGTATTTAAATTACCTCTTGCGCCATACTGGGCAGCCGTAAGACCGGCAGGTCCTCCTCCGATAATTATTATGTCCCGCTCTGCCTGCATTTTTTACTCCTGCTTATAATTATGTAAATTTTATTTATTATTCTGTTTGCTGGTTTGCGCAGCATCTTTCGCCCGCCATACATTGGTTTCATGCAATTAAATTAGTTAATACTTCGGACATATTAACATACTACGCAAACCTGGATAAAATCCATACCTATGAACCAACATACCTTGCGTCTAAAGCGATATTGTTGATAAATTATATTTTATAACATAACATTGTTAATACTTTATGAAAAGATTTAAAAATAAAAGGTTTTATTTACTTTTAATACTCTTTTTTACTTTTATAATAAGCTCTTTTGCGCAGCAGACAACAGCAATACCTGCTGTCTTTATTCCTGATTCCGATGCTGTCAAACTAAATAAAAGCGAATCTCTCAAAGACATTGAATTTATCTATTATGCATTCTGTTTTTCAGGGCTAAACAAAGAAAATATAGAACTTTTTATTAAAAAATATGAAAAACTGACTGAAGATCTTTCCTTATATTTTGAGAAAAACAATATAAATTTAGCTGATTCTTATAAAACAGGGGAAGCTATATTGCTTTTTCTGCATGATAATCTTTTAAAAAAATATGTTGAAATGGAAACAAGGCTTGATGAGCTTTTTAGCAAAGGTGTTTTTAATTGTGTTTCATCAGGCATTATATATTATGCTCTTGCAATGCATAATAATCTTGATGTGAGAGCCATAAAAACAAAAGATCATGCTTTTTGCGCAATTATAATAGATGGCAAAATTGTAGATGTTGAAACAACAAATAAGTATGGTTTTGATCCGGGTGATAAAAAAGAATTTGTAAACTCATTTGGCAATACAGGATTTGTTTATACACCCCCTTCCAATTACAAGAACAGGAATGAAATTAGCGCTAAAGAATTACTTGCCCTTGTACTGCAAAACAGAATAGCTGAATTGCAGCGGAAAGGTAATTTTATAGATACTGTCTCTATTGCTGTTGACAGGAATGCTGTTCTTGGTACAGAAGATTCTTTTTCAGATATGATAAATGAGTTTAAAAATTATACTGTACAGATAAGTAATAAGGGCGATTATAAAAATGCCATAATTTTTCTTTCATCCGCAGCTTCTGTATATGATTATGATCCTATTTTAACCGATACAGCCAGCAAACTGTTTTATAACCAGATTGTGCGCTATTTGGATAAAAACCAGACAGACTTTGCAGTTGATTTTTACAGCTATTTTGATTCTGATCATATAATTACCTCTGCAATGAGGCAGGATGTTTTAACACTTATAAAACAGAAAGAACTCCATGTATTTATTCAAAATAAAGAATTTGAAGAGTCTCATGCCAAAATATCTGAATATTATGGTCAGAATTTTATTAATAATAGCGATAAAATCAGCTATCTTGTTTTTATATATTCCAGGGAAATTACCAGATTATCAAATAATAGCGACTGGATAGAGGCAATTAAAACAGTGCAGCAAGCTATAGAAGAAACAGAAAAAGATTCCAGAATGATAAAACTTGAAGAAAATGTAAAATATAATATTGGTGTTATGTATCACAATAAATTTGCAAATTTTTATAATAAAGGGGACAAAGAGAGCGCTGTTGCTGTAGTTGAAGAGGGGCTTAAAATTGTTCCCAACAGTAAAATACTTCTTGATGACCTAAAAAAGCTAAAATAATAGCAAAGAAATATCTTTTAAATTAACTCTCTATCCATTTTTATCAAACTGATATGTACCATAAGTAGCCGAAAGAGAGACATCGAGTATTTCTGCTCATATGCAAGTAAAGTCACGCGCAGGCCAGTTCATAGTAGAGGAATTGACACTGTTTATACGTAGTAGGAGAGAGTAAACGGGGAGGATCCGCCGGGGGGGTACCTGTTTACTCTCTCCCACATAATTGCATCAGTATATGGCTGCAGGCAGCTAGCGACATGGATGTCGCATTTCGCGTC
>WRFK01000033.1 GCA_009778835.1 Spirochaetaceae bacterium | reverse complement strand
GGCAGTATCTTTTATCCGGGAGTCTATTTTAGTCCCCCTGATTATGATGCTGTAAATAATTTTAAAAAAACTTTTTTAGAATAGGAGTTATTTTTGCAAAGAGAAAACTCTTTTTTTGACAAATATATTAACCATGGAATTGCTCCAATAAATATTATGCTGGCAAGATTTATATGCACGCAATATGGCAAAAAAGAAGAGAGTAACCTTTTCTATTTTATAATAGCGCTATCTCTCCTTTTTGAGAAAGGGCATATAAGGGTGAGTATTGATGAAATAAAAAGCGAACTTGAAGTAGCTATTCTTTCAGCAATAGATGATCATGAAAAAGAACTATATTCTCTTATTTCAAAAGAGATTACAGACCCCCATAAAATAATAAAAGATAACCCTGATATATTTTTATCTGTTGAAGATCTTGAAAAAAACGATTCTGAAAAAAGAGCGCCATATCTTTTGCTTGATGAAGGAAAACAAATTTCCACAGAAAAACTTTATTTTGAAGAAAAAAGATTTACAGACAATTTTTTAAATTATCTAAAATCTGGCAGCGATAAAAAAGAAACCATAAATAAAAAACATATACTTTCTGCAGTTGCTTCTGTTGAAAAATCAAACAATATTGTTCTTGAAGAAAAACAAAAAGAAGCTGTAGTAAAATCATTTGATGAAAAATATATGATAATTGCAGGCGGACCTGGTACGGGAAAAACAACTGTAATTAAAGCTATTATAGAAACACACCTTTTGATTGATCCCTCTTTATCCGGAATGATTGCTGTGGCTGCTCCCACAGGAAAAGCAGCGCGCAGGCTTGAAGCAGTGCTTGGAAATCTTGTTGCTGATGGAAAAGTAAAGAGGCCTCAGACAATGCACACTCTCCTAAAGCTTGGCTACAGGGAAAGGGATGCATTATCGCTTCTTCCATATAAAATGATTATTATAGATGAATCATCAATGCTTGACTTAAAAATGATGCAGGAGCTTACGGCAATGCTGCATAGCGGGTGTTCTCTTGTAATGGTTGGTGATCCCCAGCAGCTTCCGGCAGTAGGGAGCGGAACACTATTTTCTGATATAACCGATGGCATGGAGAGTAGCTCTCATGCTCTAAACCAAAGCTATGTTATTCTTGAAAGAGTAAAAAGATCTCAAGGAGCAATTCCTGAATTTGCGGAAAATATACGAAAAGGGATTTTTAAAAAAGAGGATTTTAAAAATAATGATAATATAAAACTTCTCTCTCCTGATTTTGATACTATTTTTTCTTATGCGATTGAAAAATATAAAAAACTCTCATCCTGTGCAAAAGAAGGAAATGAGGAAAAAATGCTGGATGCTCTCTCCTCTTTTGTT
Organism: Spirochaetaceae bacterium; assembly: GCA_009778835.1. Taxonomy (GTDB): domain Bacteria; phylum Spirochaetota; class Spirochaetia; order CADAEX01; family CADAEX01; genus WQTU01. Next base: position 9,833 of record WRFK01000033.1, on the reverse strand, counting down.
CTTCTTGCTCCATACAATTATGGAATGTTTGGTGTAAAAAATTTAAATAAAAAACTTGCAGATTATTTTTCAGAAGGGAAAAAATATTTTTTCCAGGGAATGCCGATTATGATAACAAAGAATGATTATGATATTGGGCTTTATAACGGCGACAGGGGAATGATTATTTATGATAACTCCATTTATTATGCTATATTCAAAAGTGCGGATGAAGGGATAAAAAAAATATCCGCATCTATTTTAAAAGAATGGGAAATATCTTATGTTCAGACTGTTCATAAAAGTCAGGGCAATGAATATGATTCAATAGCTGTTGCCATAGCAACAGAAACCGATCAGATAAAAACAGTTACACGGGAAGTACTTTATACAGCAGTCACAAGAGCAAAAAAAGAAATTATGATTTTTAGCGAAGAAAATGCAATAAAAGAAATACTTAAAAGAAAAGTTACCAGAAATTCAGGAATAAAAAAAGTGATGTTTGATTTTTAAGAAGTAATATTATTGTCCAATGCAATAAGAATGACAATGCATAAAAATTCACACATCTATGAAAGATAAACTTTATATTCTTCAGCTTTACATTTACAAGCCAGTGCTATATTATACTTATATGGTAAAGAATAATCCTCTTATTAAACCTTATTTAAAATGGGCAGGAGGTAAGAGGCAATTATTGGAAGAAATAAAAAAGTACCTCCCAAAAGGAATAAATAATTATACTTATTATGAGCCCTTTATTGGGGCAGGGGCTCTCTTTTTCGAATTACAACCCAAAAAAGCCGTAATTAATGATTTTAATGAACAATTAATTTTAACTTATAAAGTTATAAAAGAGAATGTTGATGACCTTATAATATTATTAAAAAAATATCAAAAAAAAAATATGGAAGAATATTACTATGAAATAAGAAACATAGATCGTAATATAGCAAAATTCAATATGCTATCAAATATTGAAAAGGCAGCCCGTCTGATTTTTTTAAATAAAACCTGCTTTAATGGGTTGTATCGTGTAAATTCTCAAGGGCTTTTTAATGTTCCTTATGGTAAATATAAAAATCCAACAATATGCCAAGAAATTGTATTGCGTCAAATTAATAATTACCTTAATTCCAATGAAATTTGTGTTTTAAATAGTGATTTTGAGCAAGCAGTTTCAACAGCATATAAAAAAGCATTCATATATTTTGACCCCCCCTATCATAGTCCAGATAAAACTAATTTTACAGGATATCAGGCGAACGGATTTGATGATGATGAGCAAGAAAGACTTCGCAATGTAATGATAAAAATGACAAACCGAGGAGTAAAATGTTTATTAAGTAATTCTGATACAGAGTTTATTCGTGAACTATATAAACATGATTTATTTGAAATAATATCAGTACAAGCAAAAAGAGCTATTAATTCTGATTCTGCTGGACGGGGTGCTGTCAATGAAGTCTTAATAAAAAATTGGAAAGCTTAATGCAAATTAATGAAAAAGTAACAATTGAAAAAGCATGGAAGATGCTATTTGAAAAACACGATATTGTTTCCAAAGTTTTAGTGAATGGTTTTTTCAAAATAAAAGCATCTGAAATTAATATTGTCAAAGAAGCGCGCTTGATGGCAAAATTCGATCAGTCAACTCAACTACCTGAAGTATTTCAACATTATAATTTATCTATATTACCAATTAGTAGAAGTGAATACATTATTGGTAATTTTAATACTTATGAAAAGGTTTTATATCAAAAATCAAAACCTAAAATGGTAAGTATACCTATTTTGGAAACACTTGACCATACAAATTTGTATAGCGAAGCATCTGCTTTATTATTCGCATATAATAGTGGTATTATTAAAGATGTTATGAATTCAAAAGATATACATTATACGGTAAGTGGAAGAATGTCTTCTGGGTGTTTTGATTATATAATAAACAGTAATGATAGCTCACAAAAAATAGAAGTTCAAAATGCACAAGTTGAAATTGACGGTGGATATGAATTTGATAATGGCTTTTGCATTATTGAAGCGAAAAATATCGCTGTTGACGAAATACTTATTAGGCAATTATATTATCCTTATAGACTCTGGACAGAAAAAATATCAAAACAAGTTATTCCAGTACTTATGGTATATTCCAATGATATTTTTCATTTTTTTCAGTATAACTTTACAGAAATTAGTAATTATAATTCATTGAAACTAGTTTCCTATAAATCTTATACATTTGCAAATGAATTAATTACATTAGAAGAAATTATTGATGTTTGGAAAAATACAAAATATTTTATTGAACCAAAAACATCATTTCCTCAGGCTAATTTTTTTGGGCGTATAATAGATCTGTTATCCATTTTATATGAGCAAGAACTCACGCGTGAAGAAGTTACAATACAATATGAATTTGATCTTCGCCAAACTGATTATTATATTGCGGCTTGTGTGTATTTGGGATTAGTAGAGAGAATGAATATAAATGGAGAAAGTGGTTGTAAATTATCCCCAGAAGCAAAACACATAATGTCTTTAAATTTTAAACAAAAAAATTTGTTGCTGATCAGAAAAATATTTGAACGTCCGATTTTTTATAAAGCATTTGGTCTTATTATTCAGAATAATAAAATACCTGATAAACATGAAATATGTTATATAATGAATAAATCAAATTTATCAATAAATCCTACCACTATTGATAGAAGAGCATCAACTGTGAAAAGTTGGTTAGATTGGATTTTAAGAGTTGCAAATACTGAAGAATGTGATGAATAAAAGCAAGATTGAACAACGCATAACGATATTAAAACAGACTGAAAAAATTACTTGTGATATGATAAAATAACATATCATGGTGCACTACAAGGAAGCCAAAAAAGGCACAGATTATTTTTAAAAGTTAATTTGATAATTGAAAAAGTGCTTGTAGAAACCTTGTTTCAAATAAAATAATGGGTGTTTTTCAAAAGTCCTAGATATTTTTATGCTACACTTGTAATCATTGATCGGATATTATAGATAATTATGATTATAAATGTAAACAATTCTGTAAATATTCTTATATCGCACCTCATGAGAAGGGGGCTTTTTTGATAAAAGAAGCGTATGCGCTTAAAAAACAATATTATTATCCAATGCAATAAGAATGACAGCTAATACCTAAAAAGAGGTGCAATTATGATAAAGAAAATAAATTTAAAAGAGCAGGTTAATTCTGTTACAGAATTATTTTCATACCTCAAGGTTGGACAATTAAATAATCATATGTTAAATGTTTTAAAAGCTGAAAATAGAGTATTGGATTTTCATGTCCATAATCAATCAGATGAAATGTTTTATTGCATTGAAGGGGAGTTTGACATTGAGTTTGAAGATGGCATGACCCATTTATCCGAAGGTGATTTTATTATTGTTCCCAAAGGAACTTTACATCGCCCAATATGTAAAAAGCTTGTCAAATGCCTTCTTGTAGAAATGGAAGGCACTCTTACAAAAGAGAATACTGGTGGGACATATAAAGAATAATTTTAAAGGAGAAAAGCATGAATACAAAAGCAGACATAGCAGCTGAAATATTTAGTAAAGGGTTTAATTGCGCTCAGGCAGTTTTTTCTTCACATTCTGCTGATTTTGGAGTAGATGCAACAATGGCAAAAAAAATCGCAGGAGCATTTGGCGGAGGAATGGCCCATAATGGAGAAGTATGCGGGGCTGTAACCGGAGCTTTTATGCTTATAGGCTTAAAATATGGGAAGTGTATAGAAGGTGATGATGATTCAAAAGCAAAAACCTACAAATTGGCAAGCGATTATATAGAAAAATTTAAAAAAGAATTTGGGTCTATAAATTGCACGGATTTATTAAAATATGATCTACGTATCGAAAAAGAAGCAGAAAAAGCAAGAGAATTGGGTTTATTTAAAACACTTTGTCCAATACTTGTAAAAAGATCTGTTGAATTGGTTGAAGAGATTTTAGAAATCGTTTAAAAAAATATTATCCGGAATTTTTATTCTCTGATCCTGTTGAAATCTTGAATTTTTCTGTTTCATTTTTAAGATCTTCAAAGTTCTTATTATTTTCCGAGTTCATTTCAGCTACAAGAGTTACTGCCTTCTTTATTTCTTTAAGGGCGCCATCCACTATTTCATTCATGTTTGCCAGTGCTTCATTGCTGATCTTAATAAACTCATCTGTTTCTCTTGCCAAATCATTGCCTGATCGAAGCATGTTTCCGGATCCTGTTTGAACAGAAACAGTTATTTCCTTAAGGCGTGCTATTGAAACCAATATTTGCTGTCCTCCGGTTTCCTGCTCTTCCATCGCATTCCGGATTTAATGGAAAAAAGACATTTATCCAGTTAAAATTTAAGATGTGCTTTCATCTCCGCGCGCCATAAGAGTAACGCCGGTTCGCACAATTTCCAGTATACCGTAAGGTTCAAATGTTTTTTTAATTGCATCGATTTTATCAGGAGGCCCGCTTACTTCAAAAGACATGGTTTTATCCCCTATATCAACAGTAAATCCCTTGCACGCAGTTATAAGCATAATAAGATCGGATCTTGTATCAGGAACACAGCTTATTTTAATTAATGCAAGCTCTCTTTTTATTATACTCTTATCTGTATTATCTATGGCATGTACAACGTCGATCAGTTTATTGAGCTGTTTAATAATTTGAAGAAGTGTTTTTTTATCTCCTGTTGCAGTTATTGTCATTCTTGAAAATTCAGGGCTGTTGGCTTCTGAAACAACAAGGCTGTCTATGTTATAACCTCTTCTTGAAAAGACAAGCGCTATTCTTATAAGAACTCCTGGTTTGTTGCTTACAAGCAGACTTATTGTATGTTTTCTTATTTCTTCCATAAGTATCATACGCCTCCTGTGACAGGTTTATTGGATCTCTTTTTTGGCGGTTCAAGCATCATATCACTAAGAGGAGCTCCTGCAGGAACCATGGGGTAAACATTATCTTCTTTTTCTACTTCGATATCGATCAAACAAGGACCTTCATTATATTTTAAAGCTTCGCTTAATATCTTTTTGACATCAGCGCTTCTTTTTATGAAGAACCCTTTGATTCCATAGCTTTTTGCGATTTGCACAAAATTGGGATTCCCATCAAGGTCTACTCCGGAGAGCCTGTTGTCATAAAATATATTTTGCCACTGTCTTACCATTCCAAGAAATCTGTTGTTTATAACAATAATTTTAATAGGCAATTTATTTATTGCAGCAGTCGCGAGTTCGTTCATTGTCATCTGGAACCCTCCATCCCCTACAACAGCAATAACTTGCTTCTCCGGTACGCCTATCTGCGCTCCAATAGCTGCCGGAAGTCCGAATCCCATTGTTCCGGCTCCGCCGGATGATATCCACTGATTCGGAAAAGATGTTTTATAAAACTGCGCTGTCCACATCTGGTGCTGGCCTACGTCGGTTGCAATAATTGATTTCCCTTCGGTAAGTTTATATAGCTCATCCAATACATGCTGTACTTTAAGTTTTCCTTCTTTTTTATATTTAAGAGGAAATTGTTTTTTTAATCTGGTAACAAATTTTACCCAATCTTCTGTGCTGCCTTTTTTCGCAATAGCATTAATTGCTTCAACAACTTTTTTTGCATCTCCTGTGATGGCAAGATCAACTTCAATAACTTTATTTATCTCTGAAGGATCTATATCAATATGAATTTTTAATGCTTTTGGGCAAAAAACTTCTGCATTGCTTATTATTCTGTCATCCCAGCGCGCTCCAATAGCCATTATTAAATCGCATTCCACAAGGGCTTTGTTTGCATACGCTGTGCCATGCATTCCGGGCATACCTAAATTAAGCTCGTGGGTTTCGGGAAAACATCCTTTGCCAAGTAACGTATTTATTACAGGTATTCTCATTTTTTCCACAAGAAAAGAGATTGCTTTATTCGCTTTTGAGATAATTGCTCCATGCCCAACCATAATTATTGGCTTTTTTGCCTCATTGAGATATTTTACGGCAGTCTCAATATCTTTTTGTTCGATCCTGTCCGGTATTTTATAGCCTGGCAGAGAAAAACCGGAAGATAGATTCATTGGTTCAATCATTTTACTCGATATATCTTTTGGCACATCAATTAAAACAGGGCCTGGTCTTCCTGTTTGCGCAATATAAAAAGCCTCTTTTACGATTCTTGGAATATCTTCTATATTTTTTATAAGGTAAGAATGTTTTACTATAGGCGATGAAATTCCCGAAACATCTGCTTCCTGGAAAGCATCAAGTCCAAGAGTATAAGTCGGCATCTGCCCGCAAATTACTACGATTGGGATAGAATCCATGCGGGCTGTAAAAATACCTGTTGTTGTATTTGTAGCGCCCGGACCCGATGTTACAAGTACAACTCCTGGTTTTCCTGTTGCTCTTGCATAACCATCTGCCATGTGGGTAGCCCCTTGCTCATGCCTTGTTAATATAAATTTTATGGGAGAATCCAGCAAAGCATCAAAAATTGGTATAGCAGATCCCCCGGGATAACCAAAAATATATTCAGTTCCTTCTTTATGAACAGCATCTATAAGGATATCTGCTCCTGTTTTCATCGATGTACTCATTTTTTACCTTTAATTTTTGTATTAATTATTGAAATATATTCTATGAATACTAAAATAATATGAAAAAGTCAATAAATAAACGGAAAAAAAGATAAATTTGCCGATTTTGATTTTTACAGCAATAAAATTTAACAAAAAAACGCTAAAAGTATATACATATTTCATTTTATCATTAAAAAATATGATAAAAATAATGCAAATTATACATTATAATTTTTTTTGCTCTAAAAAAAATAAGAAATTTATTGTTAATTGGCTATGTTCAGTAATAAAATCTCTTAAATATTTGCAGGAATTGAGGGTATATTCAATTTCACAGACAATTATGTTAAAATAACAGCATTGTTTATAACAGGAATTACACAATATGAATGATTTGATAGCAAACTTTGATAAAATTCACACAACAGAATTGGGTAAGGAGCGAATAAAGAGAAATCTTGAACTTAAAACCAAAGATGTTGTAAATTGGTGTTTGCAGAAAACCAAGCTGGCAGACAATATAATCCGCAAAGGGAAAAATTGGTATGTATATGCCGGGGATTCTGTAATAACCATCAATGCTCACAGTTATACAATAATTACAGCTCATAAAAGAATTATTTAAACATAGCCCCCGCTCAAATGAATAGGGGGAGCGAATGAGGCAGTCAGAAAAAGCATATAAAAAGATTTACTATATTTTCTTTATTCTGTATTATCTGTTTATGTCAGACGAGAAAAGTTTTTTTACTTTTTTTAACCTAATAAAATTTAAAAAGAAAGAGAAAAGAGAGCTAACAGTTATTGAAGAAATATTTAATGCAATAACTCATGGGCTTGGGGTTTTCCTGGCAGTTGCGGCAACTGTAATTCTTATTGTTGTTTCTATAAGAAACGGAAGGTCTGCTTCTATTGTATTAGCCAATGTTCTTTTTGGCTCTACAATGATTTTTCTGTATCTGATGTCTACGCTTTACCATTCTCTTGTTTTCACAAAAGCAGGATTTGTATTTCAGATTTTTGACCACTGCGCAATTTTTATTCTTATTGCCGGAACATATACTCCAATAGTGTTTCAAATTGGCGGCTCACTTGGATGGACATTCTTTGGAATAATCTGGGGACTTGCTGTTATTGGAGTTGTTTTTGAAGCTATATTTAAATCAAAAGTAAAGAAATTATCCATGATACTCTATCTTTTCATGGGGTGGTTTATTGTAATGGCATGGAATCCCATGCTTGATAATATCAATTATGGAATAGTTAAATGGATAATGGCAGGCGGAATTGCTTATACCGGAGGAGTAGTTTTTTATATACTTCAGGGAAAATATTTTTTTCATATACTCTGGCATATAGCTGTTATAGCCGGAACTGTGTTTCATTTTTTTGGCATTTTATTATATATAGCCTGATGAACAGGCTTATATTATTTATGAAGAACAAATTATGCAGAAGCAGCAATCTCTGTTTTTTAATAAAGAATTAAACGAACCTCTTGCAAACAGGGTGCGGCCTAAAACTCTGGATGAGTTTGCGGGGCAGCGCCATATTTTGGAAAAGGGCAAAATGTTTCGCCAGATGATAGAGCAGGATAAAGTTCCATCCATGATTTTCTGGGGACCTCCGGGTGTTGGAAAAACAACACTTGCAAGAATTATTGCCAAAAAAACAAAAGCAGAATTTGTCAATTTTAGCGCTGTCTCAAGCGGAATCAAGGAAATAAGGGATATAATGCAGCAGGCTGATAATTTGCGTGAATTAGGCAACAGGACCATTGTTTTTATTGATGAAATTCACAGGTTTAACAAGGCGCAGCAAGATGCTTTTCTCCCTTATGTTGAGAAAGGGAGCATAGTTCTTATTGGCGCTACAACAGAAAACCCCTCTTTTGAAGTAAATTCCGCTCTTCTTTCCAGATGTAAAGTTTTTGTGCTCCATCCATTAAAACCCGAAGATATTACTATAGTACTTGCGAATACCTTAAAATCTCCTGATGGATTTCCAAATCTTTCTATTAATATTGATGATGAATTGCTTGCTATTATAGCTAGTTTTGCAAATGGAGACGCAAGAATTGCCTTAAATACCCTTGAAATGGTTGTTATAAACAGCAATAGGGAAGGAAATAGCATAAATATTAGCAAAGAGATCGTATCCCAATGCCTTGGAAGGAAATTTTTGCTATATGATAAGGATCGGGAAGAACATTACAATATAATTTCTGCTTTGCATAAATCCTTAAGAAACAGCGATGTAAATGCCGCTCTTTACTGGACAGCCAGAATGCTTGAGGCTGGCGAAGACCCTCTCTATATTGCAAGGCGCATAGTCCGTTTTGCAAGCGAAGATATAGGGATTGCAGATAGCAGAGCTCTTGAAATTACAGTTGCTGCGTATCAAGCTTGCCATTTTATTGGAATGCCTGAATGTAATGTAATACTTGCTCATGCTGTTATTTATCTGGCGCTTGCCCCCAAATCAAGAGCTGTTGATACTGCTTATGGCAAAGCCGCAAGAGATGCCCTTGAAAGTCTTGCAGAACCTGTCCCTTTGCAACTGCGAAATGCGCCTACAAAGCTTATGAAAGAACTTGGATATGGGGCAGGGTATCAGTTTGATCCGGGTAATAAATATAATTTAACAAATATGCAGTGTTTGCCCGATTCTCTTGTTGGAAAAGAATACTATTTCCCTTCTATATTTGGGGATGAGGCAAAAGCCAAAGAAATAGCTGATGAAATAAAAAAGTGGCAGCAAAGACATAAAAATATAAATAAAAATGGGTAAAATGATGGAATATCGAATAGAAAAAGACACAATGGGCGAGATAAAAGTCCCTTCTGATAAATATTGGGGGGCGCAGACTCAAAGAAGCCTTGAAAATTTTAAAATTGGAACAGAAAAAATGCCTGTTGAAGTAATTAATGCGCTTGTTATCCTAAAAAAAGCAGCGGCAATTGCAAATAATAAGCTGGGCAAGCTGGAGAATAAAAAGCTAAAAGCAATTACAGAAGCATGCGATGAAATTCTTTCAGGCAAATTGCATGAAAATTTTCCTCTTGTAGTTTGGCAAACAGGCAGCGGAACACAGAGTAATATGAATGTTAATGAGGTAATTGCTGCAAGAAGTAATGAAATTCTTGGGGAAAAAATCATTCATCCAAATGATGATGTAAATATGTCACAAAGTTCCAATGATACTTTTCCATCTGCAATGCATATTGCTGCTTTATCTGAAATCAAAAAATCGCTGTTGCCAGCCAT
>WRFK01000032.1 GCA_009778835.1 Spirochaetaceae bacterium | reverse complement strand
TACCGAATTTTGGCCACTTGGCACAAATATTGCAATCAATCAATCAATCAATCAATCAATCAATCAATCAATCAATCAATCAACTACTCTTTTAAGTAAAAAAAATTATAAAATATTGTTTATAGCTATACTCGTGATTTTGTCAACATGTATGGTAACGCTAACTTCCTGCGAAAACCCATGGATGAAAGATATCCTTGATAAACTGGAAAAAGATAAGGATAAGGATAAAGACCTACCACGAATTCCCGGGTTTGAATGGATAAAGCCTGGAACCTTTACCATGGGAAGCCCTGTTGGTGAAGATCCTGCCACTAATGAAGATCAACATCAAGTACGGTTAACAAAAGGGTTTTACATGGCAAAGTATGCCGTAACACAGGAGCAATACCAGGCAGTAATGGGTAGTAATCCAAGTTATTTTACTACATCTCCGGAAGGGAATTCAAACAAACTGCCTGTTGAACAGTTAAGCTGGTATGATGCAATAGTGTTCTGCAATAAGCTAAGTATAGAAGAAAGGCTTAATCCAGTATATACAATATCAGGGACAACCAATCCAGATGGGTGGGGTCCAATTCCAACAAGCAATAATCCAGCATGGGATGCTGTAACAGTAAACTGGGATGCAAATGGCTATAGACTCCCTACAGAGGCAGAGTGGGAATATGCTTGCAGGACAGGGACAACAACAGCCTATAGTTATGGCAATACAGCGAATCCTGATTATATGTGGTATGATGTTAATTCAGGCGATATGACCCATGAAGTAGGGAAAAAACTACCTAATCCCTGGGGCTTATATGACATGCATGGGAATGTGTATGAATGGTGCTGGGACTGGTATGATGCTTATGAAGGAGCAGTTACAGACCCCGAAGGACCTGCTTCTGGCACCAACCGTGTGATACGGGGTGGTTGTTGGAACCATGTTGCTCAGCACGCTCGGTCTGCTTATCGGGACATCGTCGGGCCTTGGTACGGGAACCACGGCATTGGCTTCCGGCTGGTGCGCCGCTAATCACTGCGATGGCATCGTGGGGCGAAAGCGTTAAGCTGTAGCCCCTGATGCCTGAGCGTTATTAATTACCTGACAGTAGGCTATACTGACTTTTAATTCCCCCGAATTCGAGGAAATTAAGAATGGGATTATATATCTCTTCCCAAATAACTAGTAATTTTATATAGAAGTGAGATGCAAAGTTTGCGGTCGAAAATTTCGACCACAAAACATTCCTTTCACTCGTTTGTCGTTATTTGCATTGTTTAATTTTTCTAATATCTTTTTTTAAGGTACCAAATTGGAACCTTAAACTTGTCCATAGTAATAAATTTGTGATAAAAATATCTCGAATTCTGAATCAACAAGCAAATATTCTTAGTAAATATGTCCAGAGATTTATAAATATCTTAAAACAAAAGGAATAGTAGTAAAAATATGCGTACTGTTGATGTTGATTCAAAAATAATTGAAATTCGTGGAATAAAAGCTTTGTTAGATTGTGATGTTGCTTTTTTATATGGAGTAGGGACTAAGGAAGTAAATCAGGCAGTCAAAAATAATCCGGATAAGTTTCCAAAAGGATATATAATTACTGTAAATAAAAAAGAGAAAATTGAACTGGTCAAAAATTTTGACCAGTTCAATTCATTAAAGCATTCATACGTTCCACTAAAAGCATTTGCTGAAAAGGGTTTGTATATGCTTGCCACAATACTTAAAAGCCCGCAGGCAACGGAGACAACTGTGGCAATAATTGAAACTTTTACAAAAATCCGTGAATTGACAAGAACTGTTGGTGAATTGGGAAAAAAGACAACAGAAGAAGAAAAGAAACCACTCATGCAAAAAAGCGGAGAAATTATTTCTGACATTTTAGGTGATTTTTTAAATATTTCCGAAACAGAAACAAGTTTTGAAATAAATCTGGCTGTAATGAATATAAAACATATAGTCAAAAGAAAATAATATTGCATATGGGGAGGGAACTTCCAGCAGGGTATGGAGTACCTAATTTTTTCAAACCTCTGTACTCCATAATGTATAAGTGAAAACTTAGCGAGAGCGGCTCAGCCATAGGCAAGATTGCAGCATAGATGTAGTCCGATGACAAATGGATTGCTTCGCTACGCTCGCAATGACGTAGCGGTTAACGATTAGCGATGACGGGAGGCTATTAGCGACTCGCAATGACGGAGAGGTTAGCAGAAATCAATTGTTTTTAAGGAATTACAATCTGCTTGGGATCCACTTGCGCTTTAGGATACTTAAGATCCATTGCCTCCAGGGTTTCCACCAGAACCTGTGCAACAAGCAGATTCCTAAACCACTTTCGCTCTGCCGGTACAATATACCATGGATTCTTTGGCAAAGAACATTTTTCAAACACAGTTGCATAAGCGTTTTGATAATCTCCCCAGTACGCTCTTTCCTCAATATCCGACATGGTAAATTTCCATAGTTTTTCTGGAATATCTAATCTTTCCTGAAGCTGTTCTTTCTGGTAATCCTTTGAGATATGTAAAAAGAATTTTACAATTTTTGTCCCTTCATCATTTAACAAAGATTCAAAATTATTTATATGATCATAGCGTTGTTTTATTGTTTCCTTGGGCGCAAGATTCTTTACTTTTACAATAAGCACATCTTCATAATATGAACGGTTAAATACACCGATATGCCCTTTTCTTGGAACATTTTGATGAATGCGCCATAAAAAATCATGTGCGAGTTCTACTGAGTTTGGATTTTTAAAAGAGACAACTTTACAGCCTTGCGGATTTATGGGGCCGAATACATTTCTTATTGTAGAATCTTTTCCCGCTGCATCCATTGCCTGTAGAACAACAAGAAGCGATTTGGAGCCATCTGCATAAAGAAGAGCCTGTAAATCCTGTAGCTTTTTTAATAATTCATCAAATAGCTTCAATCCTTTTTCTTTCTCGAGTTTTCCATCATACTTGGTAGAAAAAGAGTCCATTTTTACTGATTTGCTTTCAGATATTGCATAGTCGCTGGTTTTGATATTCATTTTTTGATCCTTTGAATTAAGATGTAAAACTAACTGGGTATATATTATATCATATTCTATGAATTATACAAAACATTAATAATATGTTATATTAAATATTGAAAACTGTATTAAAAGGGAGAATTTATTATGAAAGTTATTGCTTTAAACGGCAGCCCCAGAGAAAATGGGAATACATTTTTTGCTTTATCCAAAATGGCCGAAGAACTTAAAAAAGAAAAAATAGAAACAGAGATTATTCAGATAGGCAGCCAGAAAATAAGGGGATGTATTGGTTGCAGACATTGTTTTCAGTCTGAAAATAATCGCTGTTCGATAAACGACGATATGCTAAACAAAACTACGGATATTATAAGAAAAGCAGATGGCCTTATTATTGGCTCTCCAACATATTATGCGGGTATTGCAGGGACAATGAAATCATTTCTTGACAGGTTATTTTATACAAGCTCAAAATATTTTAAGCACAAGGTTGGCGCTTCTGTTTCCATTGCGAGAAGAGCAGGAGCTGTAGATGTTGTTCATCAGCTTAATAATTATTTTAATTTAGCTGAAATGGTTATATCCCCTTCCCAATACTGGTCAATAGTATTTGGGGCAGCGCAAGATGAAGCTGCTAAAGATGAAGAAGGGGTGCAAACAATACAAAGAAGCGCGCAGGCAATGGCATGGCTTTTAAAAATAATAGATGCAACAAGAAATACTATTCCTTCCCCTGTTCATGATGGCAGGGTGCGGACAAATTTTATAAGATGAAACGGATGTGTTGTGCAAACTATTTTGGCGGTCTGTCTAGCTGGGGCATTGACCGATAAATTCAGGAAGTTAAAATGGATAATAAATTATTAAACGATAAAGAAATTTTTCCCGACACAAAAATAATTAAAAAAGAACTTGGCGAATTTTATGTTGTTTATGAAAAATTCTTAAAAGCAATAACCGACAATGAATATGGTCTGAATCCTGAATGGCGCTATTATAATGATGGCAAATGGCTTTGTAAAGTAACGTATAAGAAGAAAACAATTATCTGGGTTTCTCTGTGGGAAAAATATATTAAAGCAACTTTTTATTTTTCCGAAAAAAATATTTTGGGAATAAACGATTTGAAAATATCTAAAAAATTGAAAACATCTTTTTTAGATAACAAAAGCATAGGGAAGTTTAAACCTTTAATAATAAATATAAAAACAGAAAATCAGATAAGCGATGTTTTGGAAGTTGTAAAATATAAAAAAAGTCTAAAATAATAACTCACGACAAAATGTTTTCTGGAAGCTGGATTGATAAAAAAAGGGAAAGAAAACTCTTTCCCTTTTTTTATTGCTTAATGCTTTGCAGGATTAAATTTGTATTCCCCTTTATTTGGTTCTTCAAGCGTTCCTATTGATGGGTAGAGCAAATGCATTCCGGCAATCGGGATTTTGTTTTTTGTTACATATTCAAAAACTTTTTTGCGTGTTTCACTGGCTGCTTTTGGATCTGTATCATAAACAGTCGCTATCTCCGGAACAGGTATTTGTATTTCCATAACATTTATTAAATCGCCGGTTATAAGCAAGCTCTCTTTTCCGGAGCTTACCAAATACAGTGTATGACCGGGTGTGTGTCCAAATGCCGCAATGGGTGTTATTCTGGGAACAAGTTCTTTTAGTTTGCTGTTAAGATCAGCTGGTTTAAAAGTTTTTACCTTCTTGCCATATACTGCTAACGCATTTTGCGCCAGCTTAAAGTTGTTTTGTCTTGCCTCTGTGGCAGCAGCCATCATTTTGCTGTCTGTCCAGAAGTTTTTTTCCTGCTCTGCAAGATAAACTGTTGCATTGGGAAATAAAGGTTTCCCGTCTTTCTGAAGCCCGCTGATATGATCGCCATGCATATGGGTTATAAAGATTATATCAATCTTTGCAGGTTCTATTTTTAAGCTTTTGAGATTTTCAAAAAGAGTTGTGCCAAACCCTGTGTCGATCAGTATTGTATTTTTAGGTGTTTTTACAAGGAATATATTTGTTTGCGCCGGAGAAGTTCCTTCAGGAATATATTTTTGGACCACAGACTTATCTGCAAGAATAATTGCACTGTCTCTCTGTCCCCTGTTTTCTACAAGTAAATTTACTTCGCAGTCGCCTACTTTGTATGTAAAAATGTTTTTAGCATCCTGTGAGAAAATAACTCCTCCTGTACACATTAAATATAATAATATTAAACAAATAAAATTCAATTTCATAGTAGCCTCCTCTGAATATTATATGGCTATATTAAAAATATTTCCATTCTAATTTAAATAATGAAACTATTTTAATTAAAAATAGTTTATGTTATATTATAAAAAGATTTATTATACATCAATTTTTAATTGTTAAACTTATTTATTGATGATATATGAAACATTGAGGAGAAAATATGTTAAAAAAATTAAGTGCAATTTTATTGTTTTGCCTTATAAGCGCTCTTGCTTTTGCGCAAACTGCCCCAAAGCAGGTTTTATCTGAAAAAGATATCAATAGTTTTATTGTCAATTATAAACAGATAATGGAGGCTTTTGATCTTCTGGGCGATAAATATGACCATATTTTTGAAGGAATAGATACAAGTGAAGGTTTTAGCGCAATGATTAAGATGCGTTCGGTAAAAGTGCCAGAAGAGATACAGAATATTCTGAAAAAAAACGGACTT
The DNA here is from genome assembly GCA_009778835.1 of Spirochaetaceae bacterium. Taxonomy (GTDB): domain Bacteria; phylum Spirochaetota; class Spirochaetia; order CADAEX01; family CADAEX01; genus WQTU01. Next base: position 5,854 of record WRFK01000032.1, on the reverse strand, counting down.
GGCGATAATGGTTTTGAAAAAGCAATGGTTATTATTCAGGGAACCGGAGCGATTCTTGTTGAAGAAGACCTGGAGAACTTAAATGCAGAAGCAGGTAAAGATCCCAGAATATCGGAATATATTAAAGAGGCAAGAGCCGGGATAAAACCATTAAAAGATTCCATTAATAGCAAAGACCTTGACTTAATAAAAAGTAAAAAAGCTGAATTATTTAAAGTATTAAATGAAATATAATGATTAACTTATAGCAGATAAGTAAATTTTTAAAACAGCGAAAACCTGCTAAAAGTCCGGATTGCCTGTTCAAATAGGTGATCCGGAACTATCTATTTTCCCCAGTAATTTTTTTAATAAATAGACTAATATGCCCGGCTTTATATAATAAATATATACAAATTTTATATTATCATATATCATTGAATAGAGATTTGTATGATAAGATCAATTTTAGGCAAGAAAGAATATTTTTTAATATTTTTATTTATTTTTTTAATAATCTTTGTTAACCAGCTTTCCCTTTCATATATTAATAAACTTCAAAAAAACGCAGAAGTAATTAATTATATAAGTATTTTAAAAGGGACAACAGAAAGATTGGTAAAAGAGGGAATGCAAGGGTTCTATGATGATAACCTTATTTCTTATATAGATTCCATTATTTATGACTTGATTTATGATAAAGGTGAAATAGGTCTGGTTGTTATTCAGGATACAATATACTTAAATCACATGACGGGTGCACTTGCTTGTTGGGGAAAAATTAAAGATAATATAGTCTCTATAAAATTAAATAAAGAACCTTACCGTATTTTTGAACTTAGCGATGAGTTTTTTAATATTGTTGATGAAGCTGCGGTTGCTGCAGAAGCATTTGCCGAACGCAAGCTAAAAAGTTCCAGATTTTTCCTGCGATGCGCAAATATTGTTTTTATAATTTTCATAATGACAGGATTAGTTTACTTTTTAAAAGCAGGAGAATTGAAAAGGAAGAGCGCGATTATTCGTGAAATAGCTTATGTTGATACTTTGACGCAAATGCCTAACCGCGCCAGTTGTGAAATTGAAATTGATAAGTATAGAAAAAAAATTCCTCCGGATTTAAGTTTTGCAGTGCTTTTGTTCGATATGAATAATTTAGAAGATGTTAACGCTGTAAGAGGGCGGCACGGAGGAGACAGGGTTATTGCAGGGTTCGGAAGAATTTTAAAAGAAGAAGCAGAAGAATTCGGATTTGTGGGAAGATATGGCGGAGTTGAATTCCTTGGAATTTTTCAAAACAGCTCTAGAGAAAAAGTAGAAGAGTATATCAAAAAAGTTAATAAAAAAGTTGCGGAATATAATAAGATCCATACTGATGATAGCGAAAAGAAAATAAGTTTTGCCATAGGATATTCTATTGGCGATCCCGGAGATAATAATTTTACTAAATTAATTAATAATGCTGATAAATTAATGTATGAAAATAAGAGGAAAATGAGAGAAAAAAGCAAAGGCTAGCTTTCCAATAAACGTTTCCCTGTTATATTAAATAAAAAATCAATTACGCCTTTTCTATTTTTTGTCTACCAGATACAAATATTCTTTAACATGTATTTTGCGGTTTCTTAAATTTCTGCTTCCCCTGAAAGTGTTATATTGCTTCTCGAGAATTTCAACTTTGCCGATACTTCTTAGCAATTTTATCATTTTTTCCATAGGAATAAAGCCTTCGGAATTAAATGAGATAAGCAGATATTTTGCTTTTATATTTTCCAGTAAATCTTTAAAAACAGTTATTGCTGCTCTGCTTTTATTGTAGCTTGACCTGTTCCAGTCAACAGGTATGCCGGAAACATTACTAATTTTTTGAGGATTTAAATAATCTACCAACAGGTTAAGCATAAAATAATTCGATCCATAAGGATGCTGATTATAAGGAGGATCTATATATGCAAGATCAATATCGTTTATATGTTTTATAATTTCATTTGAATCATTCCTGTATATTTCCACATCACATTCAAAGTTACTAAAAACCGGAAAAGGGATATGTATATCGGATAATATTCTTGTTAATGCGTTACTTTTATCGCCCCCGAATTTTCCCAATCCTGTTTTTGAATCTTTATAGAAACCCTTAAACACACCAGAAGTATTTGTGTGAATAGATGCTTCGGATAAGAGCGGGGCAAGTAAAAAGTTTTTATATTCATCAGGAACTTCATCTATTAATTGTCTTGCTGTATCCAGATACAAGGCATTCCTTTTTGTGTAAAAAACCCTTTCGCCCGGCATTATAATGCTATCATCTTTTGGAGCATAAAGTTCTGCAATAATTCCTTTTTTCAGAGATTTATTTTCAAGCCGGAAAATAATAGAGTTATATATTTCCATAAATAGATTTTTGTTAAATTGGGAAAAGTTAGTCAGATAACATCGGTTTATTACTTCCGAATATTTTTCAAGATCATTGGCAATTAGTCTGTTCGCGTGTTTTTTAAAAAACCTTGAAACAATCCCGGACCCGGAGAAAATATCAAAAATATCAAGTTTTTTCCTGCAAACTTTTTTTTTGACAATCTCAACCCCTTCTTCAATAAAGCGCAAAAGAGTGCGTTTATTCCCAAGATAGGTTATAATCTGTTTGTCTAAATATTCCGGGTTTTCATAATCTGGTATTCTATTCATTTTCGCTTTATAATAATATAATAATGATATTTAAGAAATAATACTTTTTTATAAAACAAGGGCTAGAAATGCTTAATTTGTTATTACTTTTAGCAGGATTTGTTCCTCTTATTTATGGCGCTGATTTACTTGTAGACAGCGCTTCCTCTTTGGCAAAAAGACTTAATGTTCCAAATATTGTAATAGGATTAACAATCGTTGCTTTTGGAACATCTGCTCCGGAGTTGACTATTAATATTTTTGCATCCTTGCGGGGAAATAGCGATATTGCTTTGGGAAATATTATTGGAAGCAATATTTTTAATATTGCGGGAATAGTTGGAATAGCTGCGATTATTTATCCTATGGCAGTAAAACCAAGAACAACCTGGATAGAAATTCCTCTCTGCTTCTTGGCTGCTCTTGTTGTCCTTGTAATATCTTTAGATGGATTTATAGATGGCGATAAAATATCAGTAGTCAAAAGAACAGATGGTATTATACTTCTTTTATTCTTCTCTGTTTTTCTTGGTTATACTATACATTATATGATCTCCTCTTCTAATGAAGAAGAAGCTCCTGTAAAACAATACTCCATAGGTTTATCTATAGTTCTTATTTTGGCAGGATTAGCAATACTTATAATCGGAGGAAGAATTGTTGTAGTATTTGCAATCAGGCTTGCACAGCAAATAGGGCTTTCTGAAAGGATAATAGCATTAACGATTGTATCAATAGGAACATCATTTCCGGAACTTGCTATATCTGTAATTTCCGCAAGAAAGAAAAATATAGATTTAGCAATAGGTAATATTGTTGGGTCGAATATTTTTAATGCTTTATTTATTTTGGGAATTTCTGCAATAATTAATCCTGTTCTTGTGCATGAAAAATCTTTTTTTGATTTATGTACAAATATTGTAATAAGTTTGCTCCTTTTCGTATTTGTTTTTACAGGAAAAGGGAGAAAAATAGATAGATGGGAAGGCATAATCTTTGTTATACTTTATGTTGGATATCTTTTAGTATTATTCAGATTGTCCTGATTTTAGGAGAATTGTTATGAAGAAAGTAACGATTTTTTTTGTATGTTTTATCATGATGCATATCTCTTTATATGCTAATGATTATATGAAAGTTAAAGTGGAAAATACAGAGATAGATGTTCCTCTTGGCTGGTATGCTCAGTATACAAAATCTCCGCAAATATTTTTTCTTTATTCTCCTTTGGAAGAGGGAGATGATTTTCAGGAAAACTGCAATCTTATGAAAGAAATGCTGCCAGGAAAATATTCCTTAAAAGACTATATGGAGGCAAGCATTGAAGTTGTAAAAGAGATTTACATTGGGTTAGTGCTTGAAGAGACCGGGACAAATTATTATGTATTTTCAGGAATTGTTAATAATATAAGGGTAAAACAGATCCAATATTATTATATAAAAAATAATATTGCTTATATCTTAACTTTTTCGGCAACTCCTGATAGTTTTAGCCAGTATTCCGCGATTTTTAAAAAAATTGCCGAATCTTTCAAGATTTTATAATTTGGAGTAAAGTATGGAAAATAAAAAAGATTTTGATTGCTGCCCCCCATTTGATACTGTTCCCTGGGACAATAAAATATTGGAATGGGATAATAAAAAATTTGTAAAAGATAAAGTTCTTACTTTTTTTTACATACCTTTGAATTTTGGTTGTGTTATAAAAAGAATAATGAAAAAAATGACCGAAGCGCAGGTTCCTTCCTCTGAGTATCTCTGCTTGTCAGATCACACCTCAAAATGGAATATGGATATTTATATTGCAGTAGATGACATAGTCGGTGAGCTGCAAAATGTTACCATGTCCGGCAGCTTTTTTAGCAAAGTATATGAAGGCAATTTCAAAGATACAAAAAAATGGTGCGATGATTATAAAGCGCATGCAGAAAAAATAGGACTTAATATAAGTAAAACATATATGTGGTATACAACATGTCCTAAGTGCGCAAAAAAATACAACAAAAATTATGTAGTTATCATAGGCCAGATAAATAAATAGATATTTCTAAAAAATTCAGTGTTGTTTTTGCGTTACTTAAAATGGAAGCATAAAAAATATGGAAATGTGGGATAAGGTTTATAAAAAATTTGGAACAAAAAAACCTGAATATGATAACTGGCTGGATAAGTTCATGCCTGTTATCGAATTATCCCGGAATTTACCGATTATTGATCTTGGTTGCGGTTTTGGAAATGATACTCTCTATTTAAAAGAGAGAGGTTTTAATGTTATTTCCTGCGACTACTCAATTGAAGCGTTAAACCGGCTTGATCATTTTATAGAAAATCCCCAAAAAAAACATTTTGACATGAGAAGCGGGTTTCCGTTTAAAACTGATTCCGCAAAAGTTGTGATTGCAGATCTTTGTATTCACTATTTTTCAAAAAAAGATACAGAAGCTATTATTGCTGAAATATCACGATTGCTGGAAAATAATGGATTTTTATTATGCCGGGTGAATTCTGTAAATGATATTAATTATGGGGCAGGGCAAGGCGAAGTAATCGAAGAAAATTATTACAATGTTAACAACGATACAAAAAGATTTTTTGATAAAAAAAATATTGAGTTCTTTTTTAAAAACTGGGATATCCAATATATAGAAGAGTGCGCCATGGCCAGATATGAAAAAAAGAAAGTTGTATGGGAATTTTCTGCCAAGAATATAAAATCATAAAAGAATACAAATTATGGGGATATATCCTGATCCAAATAATAAATAAAAAAGCGCCTATTTTTAGGCGCCTTTCATTTTTTGTACGCTTTTTTATTTATTGCTATTATAAAACCAGACACTCTTACGTCCAAGAGGATTCGAACCTCTGACCTACGGCTTAGAAGGCCGTTGCTCTATCCAGCTGAGCTATGAACGCACGATTTCGGGATAGAAGGACTCGAACCTTCGGTCTCCTGCTCCCAAAGCAGGCGCCTTAGCCACTAGGCAACATCCCGAAAAGCATTTAAATAATACTGTTTTTTGCCTAAATGGTCAATATAAGCAAAGTTCTACCCCATTATTTAATTTTGTTCCAAAAGCTTATACAGGGCAAGAGCAGCCCTGTCCCAGGGGTTATCAAAAATTTTAAGTTTATTCGGTAATATTGTGACTTTGCCTATTGTATGATAAATTTGAGGCATCCAGAATGAATCTTTCAATAGAAAAAT
>WRFK01000031.1 GCA_009778835.1 Spirochaetaceae bacterium | reverse complement strand
CGCTATATCCCGAAGTATCAACAAAAAATGTTTTTTCAAGCCCAAGTTTCTTTGCTTCGTTATTCATCAGATCAACAAATGCAGAGACAGAACCTGCAACAGCCTCTGCAACTGCAATACCCGCATCATTTCCCGAAGAGACCGCAAGCCCCTTCATAAGCTCTAGTAACGTAACGATCTGACCCTCTTCAACAAACATTAAAGAAGATCTAGGAGGACTAGATATAAATGAAGATTGTTTGCTTATTGGAATATATTTATCAAAAGAAAGATATCCTTCCCGTACAGCATTGAATACAATGTGTAACGTCATAAGTTTTGCCATAGATGCAGGTGGAATTATTTCATCTGCATTTTTTTCATAAAGAAGAAAACCGGAATTAAAATCATATAGAACTGCTGAATGGGAAAAAAGCTCTGGCTGAGAAAAATCAAATGCCTGAAGCGGAAAACAGAAAAAAAATAAAATTGGCAAAACAAGAACAATTGTTTTTTTATAAAGCATCTTTTAATTATAATCCTTTGCAGTAATCAATTCGAATCTAATGAGCCACTGCCCTGACCACAAAGCCTCAATGAGCAAGTCCGGAACATGGGTGCTTCGCAACATTGTATTCTTGCAGCCTCCCTATAATGTACCTATGCTATAGAGAGACTTGAATTAATGACTATCTGGTTGCGTCCGTTCCTTTTTGCAGTGTAAAGAGCCTTATCTGCTAAATCATATAAAGTGTGCAGATCATAGTGAGAACCGCATTGTACCACCTGTACTCCAATGCTGACAGTTATATTCGACGCTATATTTGATCTCTCATGATGGATATTCAAATTGCTTATCATCTGGCTTATCTCTGAAGTAACATTGCCTACGTTAGCTACTTCTTTTTCAAACCATATCAGGGCGAATTCTTCTCCTCCAACTCTTGCGGCATATATACCCATTCTCTCATTTAAGTCTTTTAATGCTTTACCTACAGCACACAGACACTCATCCCCTTTGGCATGACCATAATAATCATTATAGTTCTTAAAGAAATCAATATCTATCATGGCAATACAAAGAAAATTATCCGACTGCCGGTAGTTGGAAAGAAATCTCTGAAAAGTCTGCATAAAATCCCTGCGATTTTTTAGTTGAGTCAATTCATCCAGAAGGCTCTGTCCATAATACCTGTTGCGTTCTTCTTCCAGTTTGCCTGCAGATGATGCCAATGACATTCTGAACATGGTAATCTTCCAACCAAAAAACTGAGCAACACACCCTGCAAATAATACATTTACTATATCAAAACTATAATTCCCGGGAGTCTTGATAAAAATACTGGCTGCTATAAAAAGGGAAATTGCTCCAAGTGTGGAATAAAGGCTAAACAATGGTGATATGTTAAAAAGACACAACGCGCAAATTAAAATCCCCATAAAAGATACAGCTAATTTCTCCGGGTTTGCAAATATTCCTAAATATATTCCAAACAATATAATATTTGCGTAATATAAAATGATCTGAGTGTAGATAAGACGTTTATTTATATGCCTTCCCTGTTTGTGCTGACTAATTTTATGGCTTACAAAAATACAAAGTAATGCTGCAACAACAACCAGTACTAATTGAACGCCTGCCTTGAAAAAGTTATTTTCGATTAAAAGAGGAAAAAGCGTAAAACAAAACCCTACGACAATTACCGCAATATTTGCCTGCCGCAGATTGTAAAGATTATTGATAAATATTTTATCCATACATTTCCGATATTCATCACGTCCGAGCGAATAATATCGCCATTGTTTCAGAAATTTTCGCATATGAATTTTTCCCCGATTCAGTAAGAATTAATTATTTTTTGTTTCATGCTATCAGAAAATTACTATATTTTACATCTTGTTAATGTATTATTAAACAACTTTTTTATATATGTGGTTGCTTTACATACCTGTCATATATTTGATAACTTTCTGCATTTTACTGCATAATGTAGCAAAAGGGAGATAATAATATTATTTTTATAATATAATTTCTCTGCTGCTATAATTTTCATATTATATTATAATCTTAAATATATTCGGAATAATATAAGAGGGAGACTATGGATAAGATAAAAGTAGAGCATAATATGCCTTTATGGAATCTTTTTACTATTTATAAAGGGTTGGATGATACCTCTTATACAGAAGACAAAGAGAAAATGTTAATTGAATTTCAGCAACTGTCTGATATTGTCAAAAATAAGAATAATTCCAATAAAACAGATGAGCAGTGGATTGAATCTGTAATAAAAAAAATTGAACATGCAGAGGCTATTTATAAAAATTTATATTCCTATTGTTATGCAAATTACTCAACACAGACAGCAGATGCGGAAATAATCAGAGAGCTTAATAATCTTGAAAAAGAAAAACTTAAACTATATAAAGCAAAAACAATGTTCAGAAAAAATTTTACCCTTTCTCAGCAGCAAATAAATAATATTGCGAAAAAAAAATCTTTTTTACAAAACTATACGCTTTTTCTCAATGAAACATTAGTATTAAAAAAACATCAGCTTTCCAGGGAAATGGAAGCAATTGTGGAAGAACTGCTTCAGCCGGGCGCAAATTCCTGGTCACGATTACAGGAAGCAATTTCATCCGATCTGAATGTCTCCTGGGGAAAAAAGGGTTCGAAAAAAACAGTAACTCAACTTAGAGCCCTTGCTTTTTCAAAAAGCAGAAAAACAAGAAAAAAAGCTTTTAAAAAAGAGATTAAAGCATGGAAGAGCGCGGAAATTCCTCTTGCTTATGCGCTTAACGGCGTTAAAGGAACAGGAATAATTCTTAATAAACGGAGAAGATGGAAATCAATTATTGAGAAATCTGTTTTTCAATCAAGAGTAACAGAAAATACATTAACAGCTCTTATAAGCGCTATTGAAAAATCACTTCCATCATTTCATAAATATCTTAATGCTAAAGCATCTTTGCTTGGAGTAAAAAAACTTGCTTTTTATGATCTTTTCGCCCCTCTGCCGGTAAAAGAGAAAAAAACAAAAGCAGGAGACACCAAAGATATATCTTCATGGCCATTTCAGGAAGCAGTAAATTTTGTAACAGAAACATTTAGAAATTTTTATCCTGAAATGGGTTCATTTGCCGAAAATGCATTCAGCAAACGGTGGGTCGATACTATTCCCCACAAAGGAAAAGTAGGCGGAGCATATTGCATAAGTTTTCCTCTTGCAAAAGAGAGCAGGATATTATGCAACTATAATAATTCATTTTCTTCTGTTTCAACACTTGCTCATGAACTCGGGCATGCATGGCATAACGAGATTTTGAAAAATGAAAGCATAATACACCACAACTACCCCATGACTCTTGCGGAAACCGCATCGATTTTTTCCGAAATAATGATATTTGACAGGGCAATAACAGAAACGCAGGATAATGCAGATAAGTTATTTTTAATGGAAATGTTTCTTCAGGAAGTTACTCAGGTAATTGTAGATATTCTTTCAAGATTTTATTTTGAAAAAGAGATATTTGCGCGAAGAGAAAAAGGAGATATTGCGGCGCGGGAATTTTCAAGCATTATGAAGGATGCGCAAAAAAAAGCTTATGGAAACAGCATAAGAAAAAAAACATATCATCAATATATGTGGGCTGTTAAAGGGCATTATTATATTCCCTCCTTAAGTTTCTATAACTATCCTTATGCATTTGGACAGCTTTTTGGAATAGCGCTTTACAAAAAATATCTTTCAGATAAAACTGGTTTTCCGGATCAGTATAATAGCATACTTAAAGAGTCCGGAAAAAAAACAAGTATGGAAATCGCACAACAGGCAGGTTTTGATATTGAAAATGAACTGTTCTGGCTTGACAGTATAGACTATATCAGGCAGATAATAGATGAATTTTCAGAAATAGCACTTATGGATGAAAACAGAAAATGAGCGCCAAAGTTGGAATAATAAGCAACGGGACAGATGTCCAGATGTTGGATTTTAATGAGATGCCTGCACAAACACAATAGTAGCTTTGCCAGGCGACTCCGCAAATATATAAGCAAAGGTCTTATATAAAAGAAGAATCAATGATATACGTAACCGGCGATACACATGGTGGAATAGATACTTCCAAATTAAACGACAAACTTTTTAAAGAACAAGAATCATTAACAAAAGAGGATTACTTAATAGTTGCAGGCGATTTTGGATTTATTTGGGAGAAAAAAATACAAGAACACTGGAAAACCTGGTTTGAAGGGAAAAATTACACAACACTATTTGTAGATGGAAATCATGAAAATTTTGATTTAATAAACAGTTATGAAACAGAACTCTGGAATAACGGCAAAATACATAATATAAGCAACAGCATTAAACACTTAACAAGGGGCCAGATATTTACGATAGACAACAAGAAAATTCTTTCATTTGGCGGCGCGAGATCAATTGATAAAGCCTTAAGAAGAGAGGGAGTATCGTGGTGGGAAGAAGAAATGCCATCACAGGAAGAATACGATGACGCAATAGACAGCCTGAATAAAAATGACTGGAGTGTGGATTATATTATTACCCACACTGCTCCGACAAATATAATACATGTTTTGGAAACAGATAACGAAGTATATAATAAAGAAAATGAATTGAGCGATTTTCTTGAAGAAATAGAAAAAAAGATAGAATATAAAAAATGGTTTTTCGGCCATTACCATTTGGATAAAAATATTAATAACAAATTTTATGCATTATATCAAAATATAATAAAATTAGATATTTGATCACCTTCTCCGCCTGAATATCCAGTGCGCAATAGAAAAGGTTAATAACGGAAATGTAATAATCGATAATCTGTTATACTCAAGGGCTTCTTTAAACCGCAGGTGAAGGATGCTCCAGAAAGCCCTTGTTGTTCCGCAGCCAAGACATTCAATATGAAAAATATTTTTAAAAATGCAAATAGGAAATTCATCTCCAAGATAATTTTTTGGGATATTATAAAAAACAAAAACTGCCATAAGTATAAAAAAGAGTTTGACAAACAAATTGTTTTTTCTTAAAAAGCCCGATATTTTATTTTGCACAAAACTTAATCTTTCATTGTTATGGGATTACCATCAGCATCTTTAAAAGATCCGGTTGCAATCAATATAATATCAATAACTGTCCAGATGCCGCAGCCGCCAAGAGTTAAAAGCATTAAAACTCCTGTTCCGATTTTTCCTACATAAAAACGATGAACTCCAAAAGTACCAACAAAAATAGCGAGCAACAAAGTAGTAATCCATTTTTTTGATGTATTAGCTAAAATATCTGCGCCTCTTTGCCGGACTCCGCATTTAGGACATATTTCCGCTTCTTTTTTTATAACAGAACCGCAGGAACGGCAAAAAACTTCATCGCTTCCTCTTTCAAAATTATTACTCATTATAAACTCCTTATTTAGGCATAGCTCTTTTTACTGTCTCAAACACCAAGCTTGTTTAGTGTTTTATCTGTAATGATTATCACGACAACTCTTTGTTTTTGTCAACTGATAAAACTATAGACCTGTAAATGGACTCAATTAAAATACTTGACAAAATGTATAACATTTTGCTATACTAAAAACATGATAGAAATAACTTTTGAATGGAGCGAAGAAAAGAACAAATTGAATCAAAAGTTATTCTGCCGGATTTGTACCATAGCGAAAAAGAAGACCGCTGGCTTGCTATTGGAGTTGTAAACCGCGTTCTTTTTGTAGTTTTCACCGAGCGAGGTGAAAATATCATAAGGATTATTTCAGCAAGAGTTGGAACAAAGGCCGAAGAGAGGTTATATAATGACGTTAACAACAAAACTTAAACAGGGTGATAAACCTTCCAAAGAACAACTCAAGAGGATTGATCGAGCTGCAAAAATGCCTGTTGTCCACGATAAGGACAGTCCTGTATATACGCCGGAACAATTGGCTCATCTTTATTTGGAGTCAAAAAAGCTTAATAAAAAACAGACTGTCGGCATTAGACTCAATCAAAAAACAATAGAGCAGTATAAGAGTATGGGAAAAGGCTATACAGGGATTATGGCTGCGGTGCTGGACTATGCAATCAACCATCCTGAAATGTTGAAAAAAGCCCTGTAGATCAAACTTGAGTTGGCATCATGCCATCGAATGACGCGCGCTATATCAGCACACAACTAAAATTACTTAGCTGAAGAATATGCTATTTTGCCGCTTTCTCCCACTGCAACAAACTTTCCATTGCCATATGCAATAGCACTTATTAGAACACCTGTTTTTAAGCTGGGATTGCTTTACATCTTATTTTTTCTTATCTCATACTCTTAATTGCTCATTTATATCAGATACCAGTGAGAAGTCAATTGCTGTTTTAGATAAAAAATATCGCGTAAAAGCGCCAGAATACTACAGCTTTGGTTTAAAACCTGATTCCTCCGGCAACTCCAACTCCTGCCATATAGGGATACCCTACACGCACTGCGGGTTCAACAAAAAACAACTCACCAAATGGTATGCGCCACCCTACCGAAATACCGGCTGAAACAGAGCCAACTTTATCTTCATCTAAGGAAGAAAGAGCAGACCCACCATTTATTTGAAGAAAGAGACCATTGTGCTGATCTCTGTTAAAAAAATAAAAGCGTATTAAAGCGTTTAATTCCATGGTTTTTACGGAATCGCTCTCTGTTGCATACAGTAAGCGCAAGCCTAAGGAATACCCGCTATTCTCCGCCCCAACAGCAAGGCCTCCTCCAAATGCAAGGCCTTCTCCGCTGTAACCAATACCTTCCAAAAGGGGCGCTACAAATATATCTGGACGATTTTTTTCTTTCGCATAGGCAGGAAAGAGCAATAAAACCAGAAAAACAAAAAGCAGACAAACTCTATAAAGCTTCCCAGAAAATGGATCAATTATGATCGCTTGCGCGAGGCCTGGCCTCGAATTGTTAGAAAATAGCATTTTCCACCTCAATACATATATTACATAAAAAAAGCTCTATTTGTCAAAACAAATCCTATTTACTTCTGGCAAATACTTTAATATCCTGCATATCCTTATAAGAAAATTTCTCCCATGACATTGGAAAAATAGAATTATTATGATAAAGAGGATCTTCGCCAAGAGGATAAATGCTTTTTTTTACACTCTCTTCCCACAGGGACGAACCCGGCACAGGAGAATATTCCGATACACTTATTCTAACATCAAAATTTTTAAGATATCTTACACTCTCTTTTACCTCATCTGCATATTGCCCAGGAAGCCCGGCAAGCATATAGATAATTACGTTATCTCCATAAAATCCATTTGATTTAAGAGTCTCTATAACAGATGGAAAAGTATCTGCATTATATTTTTTCCCGTTTCTCTCGTGAAATCCCGGATCAGAACTTTCAAATCCAAGCCTTATTTCTTTAAAACCTGCTTTTTTCATCATTGAGACAATCTTACTATCAAGATAATCAATATGAAGCGCGTTTGGCACATAAAAATTAAATTTTATATTGCTTGAGATTATAAGTTCAAGCAAAGGGAGAAAAGATTTTTCTTTTTTAAACAGTAGGGCATCATCATAAAATGCGAAATTGGATGTTCCGTATTTTTTATTTAAATAAACAAGCTGATCAAAAACTGTTTTGTAACAACCCATGAAAAAAGACGAAAGCTTTGATGAAGCGCAATAACTGCACTTCATTGGACATCCGCTATTAAGCCGCACAACGGCAGCATCTTCCCAAACAGGGTCATCCATAAGCACCTCTCCGCCGGCCCCTTCGGGAGCGCAGATTGGCAATGAATGGCTTTTAAAAAAGTTATTTAAAAAATCCCATGCTTCCCCTTCTGCGACATGATCAGGCATGGCAACATCTTTGCAGTGCTGCGGCAGAAGTGTTGCATAAATACCGCCTGCAATAACAGGAACACCTGGCCAAATTCCTTTGCATATTTTTACAACTTCGGATACTCCCATATACCAATATGTCATAAATGTGGATATAAGAATAATATCCGGTTTCTTTGCTGCTATTTTTGAACGGAGCGATTCTTCACAAATTCCATATCTTGCAAAACTTCTTTTTAGCGATGGAATATTTCCATGCATTATCGCGCCATCCAAAGCACCCCCAAGTTTAAGAAAAGGAGATGGTACAATTTGCCTGAAAATTTTACCTGTGCCGTTGCCATGCCTTACAGGAGCTTTTATTTTGCCAAGTGAAACTTCATCCTTATAATCAAGAGAATTGATAAAAACACAATCCCACCCCCCATCCTGAAGCCATTTTCCAATCCTTAAAAGTCCATAGGGCTTAAAAAAAAGATCAAAGAAAGCAAAATCATATATAGGCGGCAATATAAGCATTGCCAGTGGTTTATCAATAGCCATATCAACCTTTTCTACTGGACATTGGGAACAATTCCTGTTATATTCTTTTCATTCATGGCGCCGTACCCAAGCGGTAAGGGAGAGGTCTGCAAAACCTTTATGCAGCGGTTCGAATCCGCTCGGCGCCTTAAAATACTATTTTTTTGTACCAGGTATATGCAACAATTGTTATTGCATTTATAAATTCACCTGTCCCCATCCTGCTTTCAAACTCTTTTACAGGAATTATCTTAACATCAATAAGCTCATCTTCATCAAGGGATTGCGCTTTTGATTTCACAGGGTTTACAGCAAAATATGTGTAAGAAGTATTATTCATAAAAGCAGGATCTGGATTTGCCTCTCCTATAAGGATAAATTTTTCAGCGCTATATCCGGTCTCTTCAAGAAGCTCCCTTTTTGCCGCATTTTCAGGAGCTTCTCCCTTATCCACAAGACCTGCCGGGAATTCCATTGTTATGGAACCGCTGCCATGTCTAAACTGCCTTACCATTAAAAAAGAATCTTCGCCATTTTCATTTTTTACAATACATACAATATTTACCCAGTCCGGAGAATCAAGCTGCACAAAGGTACTCTCCTTTCCGTCAGGCGCGCTACTTGTAACTTCACAAGCTTTAAATATTCTAAAATCTTTTACAACTTTTCTGCTTTTTTCTATCCATACAAGATTATTATTTTTATCCATAAAATCATTATACCTTATTTTTAGTGAAGATTCTATAATAGATATATTCCCTTAATTTGAAATAATTATGAGCTTTTTATATATTAAAAAAATAATTTGATTTACTATTTTTTCTATTTTTATTATATAATTTAACCATGGATCTATTTTCATCTTCCGGAGACAAAAAAGAACTTCCTCTTGCAGCAAGAATGCGCGCCGAAACACTCGATGAGTTTATAGGTCAGGAACATCTTGTAGGAAAAGGGAGGCTTCTAAGAAGAGCCATACAGGCAGATCAGCTCTCTTCTCTTATTTTTTACGGCCCGCCTGGAACAGGAAAAACAACTCTTGCCAAAATTATCGCAAAAACAACAAAAAGCGCATTTATAACAATTAATGCTGTTTTATCCGGAGTAAAAGAAATACGGGATGAAATTATAGATGCAAAAAAAAGACTAGAACTATATGATAAAAAAACAATTCTTTTTGTAGATGAAGTTCACAGATGGAATAAAGCCCAACAGGATGCCCTGCTTCCCTGGGTTGAAAATGGGACATTTATACTGATTGGCGCCACAACAGAAAATCCTTTTTATGAGGTAAACTCCGCTCTTGTAAGCAGAAGCAGAATATTTCAGCTTCTTCCTCTGTCAAAAGAAAATCTTTTAAAAGCAGCTGAAAGAGCGCTTAAAGATAAAGAAAAAGGTTATGGCAAATATAAAATAGAATTTGAAAAAGGGGCTCTCGACCACCTGGCTGATATTGCAAATGGGGATGCAAGAAGTCTTTTTAATGCGCTTCAGCTTGCAGTTGAAACAACACCAAAACAATTTCCGCCAACACAAGATGAAACAATATATATAAGCATGGAGATCGCAGAAGAGAGTATCCAACGAAGAGTTCTTCTCTATGACAAAGAAGGGGATTATCATTTTGATGTCATAAGCGCATTTATAAAATCAATAAGAGGTTCTGATCCAGATGCCACGCTATACTGGCTGGCAAGAATGCTTGATGCCGGAGAAGACCCCAAATTTATACTCAGGCGTATGATCATTTCTGCAGCCGAAGATATAGGGCTCGCAGATCCAAATGCGCTTGTGGTTGTAAATGCGGCAGCTCAGGCTTTTGAACGTATCGGAATGCCGGAAGGCCAGCTTATTCTTTCCGAAGCTTCTCTTTATCTTGCATGTACAAAAAAATCAAATTCTGCTCTTTCAATTTTTGACGCGCTTAAAACAATAAGAGAAGAAAAACATATGGAAGTTCCTGTAAATATCAAGGACGCTTCCCGCGACAAAGAAAGTTTTGGTCATGGAAAAAATTATCTGTACCCCCATGCGTATAAGGACCACTGGGTTGCACAGCAATATCTTCCCGATGCATTAAAAGGGAAATTTTTTTATGCGCCCGGAGAGACAGGTTTTGAAGCAGATCTCATGAAAGAAATATCCCGCAGAAGAGAAGCGCAAATAGAAGCCCAGATGGAAAGAGATGACTCTGACCAGGAAACACTTACCTTTTCTCCTCCTGATAAAAAGAAAGATGAATGGTACAAACGGACTTCAGACAATAAAAATATAATTTTATCTGCTGTCAGAGAAAAAATATTCTCTCAAATCAATATAAAGCGGCATGACAGAATATTGATAGCAAGTCGCGACAGGGGTCTTTTAATTTGGGAAGCGCAAAGGCATGTACCGGAAGGGGGCGTATTTTATATCAATAATAATAAACCTGATATAGAAGTTATTGATAAACACTCCATATATGCAGAAATATCTGAAAAACCAATATTAATTAATGATAATCCGGAACACTATTTGCAGGAAGAAAAAGAAACCGGAATCTATGATATTGCAATAGCGCGAAATTTATTTTTAAAGCAAAACAATATCAAAAATATATCGGATAAGCTTTTTACTATTTTGGACATGGAAGGCCGAATTTCTCTCGCAGAAAGTTTGCCATCAAAATCTTCGAGAATATCTCAGTTTATGGATAGCACTGCTTTTAGTAATAAAGATTTTGATATATTTTTAAATGCAGAAAAAAACATTTATGAAAATAATAAATATGGAATATCTTTAGATATCGATAACTTGAAAAAAACACTCCATGATTCCGGATTTAAAAAAATAGCATTCAGGGAAAAAGATTGGTTTGAAACCAGAATTATAACTAAAAACGATATAGAAAAATGGTTTGATGAATCCAAAGAAAGCTATGGATCAATTATTATTTCTTTAATAGAAAAAGATTTATATAAAAGCATCAAAGAACAGGCATTGGAAAGATTGCCCGGTAAAGAGATAAACTGGAAAAGCACTTACGTTTTTATAACTGCAGTTAAAGAATAGATTTATTCCATAGCCTCTCCATGTGGGGCGCGGCACTGGTTTGTAGTTGACAAAAAAGGTCAAATAATCCATTATCACTATACTAAAAATATGGTGGATGTAGCTCAGTGGTTAGAGTCCCAGATTGTGGATCTGGTTGTCGCGGGTTCAAATCCCGTCATCCACCCAATTTTAAGAGCGCCCGTAGCTCAGCTGG
>WRFK01000030.1 GCA_009778835.1 Spirochaetaceae bacterium | reverse complement strand
GCAATGACAGGGCTTCTTCATCCTCGCAATGACAGGGCTTCTTCATCCTCGCAATGACAGGGCTTCTTCATCCTCGCAATGACAGGGCTTCTTCATCCTCGCAATGACAGGGCTTCTTCATCCTCGCAATGACAGGGCTTCTCCATCCTCGCAATGACAGGGCTTCTCCATCCTCGCAATGACAGGGCTTCTTCATGCTCGCAATGATAGCCCATTTATACTTTTCCTTACAGAGCTTGCCTTAATCATCAAAAAGACTTTAAGGCTGCTTCGATACTTTCCCATTCATTAAGCAGCTCTGCCTGGCTGTTTTTATTTTGCCGCAGGTTTTCTTTGAGTTCTTTGATCTTTTGCCCATCTGAATAAAATTCCACTTTTCCCATCATCTCTTCGATCTGCTTTGCTTTCTGATCAAGATCATCAACAAGAGCCATAATTTCTTCTGCTCTTTTTTCCAGCCTTCTTTTTTCTTTTTTTACAGTTTTTTCTTTTTCTCTATCTTCTGCCTGATCCTGTCTGCTTTCTTTTGGGGATACAAAGTCTTTTGAAACATTCCCAACAAAAAGGGGGTCATCCTGCTTCCCGGATCTTTCACTTTCTTCTTTTTGCTTTCTAAAAAGATAATAGTCATATCCTCCCGGATAATCTTTCGCAATTCCATTATCAAGCTCTAATACCCGCGTCGCAAGCTTTTCAATAAAATATCTGTCGTGGGAAACAAAAATAAGAGTGCCGGAATATTTTTTTAAAGCCTCAAGAAGAATATCTTTGGAGTTAAGGTCAAGATGGTTTGTAGGCTCATCAAGTATAAGCAAATTTGAAGGATGGAGAAGGAGCTTCAAAAGCGCTATACGGTTTTTTTCTCCTCCGGAAAGATAAGAGATCTTTTTTTGTATATCATCTCCCCTGAACAAAAAAGCCCCAAGAAGATTTCTTAAAGATGGAATAAGCTCTGTCGGAGAAGAAGACTCAATCTCCTCTACTACAGAATTGTTGTTATTAAGAGTTGCCTCAAAGTCCTGGGAAAAATAACCAATGCTTACATCTTTGCCTGGTCTTATATTTCCGGAATACTCTTTGTCTGTCTGCGATAATATTCTTAACAAAGTTGATTTTCCTGCTCCGTTTTTTCCGGCAAGAGCGATTTTCTCTCCCCTGGTTACATAAAAATTTATATTCTTAAGAGCCTGAAAATCTCCATAAAATTTATTTAACTCTTCAATTACAAGAACTTCTTTTCCTGAGTGCGGAGGAGAGGGAAATTTAAAACGCATTTTTTTAAGGCTTTCGGGAATTTCTATTTTTTCAATATTTTCAAGCTGTTTTATTCTGCTTTGAACAAGAGCTGCTTTTGATGCATTATACCTGAACCTGTTTATAAACTGTTCGGTTTTTTCTATCTCTTCCTGCTGTCTCTCATAACGCTGGATAAGAGCCTCAAGCTCCTGCTCCCTTATTTTTTCGTACTCTGTGTAGTTACCTTTATACCTGCTGAGCTTTCCGCTAAAAAGTTCTATAACTTCATTGCATGTTACATCAAGAAAAAATTTATCATGCGATACGATTATATAGCCGCCTTTAAATTTATACAGAAAATCTTCAAGCCACTGCCTTGCTTCTATATCCAGATAGTTGGTTGGCTCATCAAGGAGCAGAATATCGGGTTTTTCAAGCAGAGTCCTTGCAAGCGCAATTCTCATCTGCCAGCCTCCGGAAAAACTTTCTGTCATTTTTTCAAGATCTGCTCTTGAAAACCCAAGCCCCATAAGAACTGTTTCTATCTCCCCTTCCCTTTCATAATATCCGCTGTTTAAAACTGCTTCCTGAAGTGTATGATGTTCTTCGAGAAGAGAAGAAACATTTTTCTCCCCCTCTTTACAAAGAGCCAGCTCTTTTTCAATCTCTGTTATTCTTTCAATCATTTTTTGGAAAATAATAAATGCTCTATCAGCTTCGTTAAAAAGGGTCTGCCCGGAATAAACCACTCCGGACTGGGGAAGATAAGAAATTCTTGTCTCTTTCTGCATTGAAACAGAACCACTGTCAGGCGTTATCTGTCCAACAATGACTTTAAGAAGAGTTGTCTTGCCGCTTCCGTTTGCCCCAGCTAATGCTATTTTTGAGTTTTCAGATATATTGAGATTTATTTTATCAATAACATCTCTGTTGCTATACGCGACAGAGATACCTGTTATATTAACAAACGACATTTTTTGCTATTCCGCATCCTGGGGCCGTAAATTCTGTCTGAAAAATAACACAGGAGAATCATCCGGAACAGAGGATATAATATTGTTCTCAATGTTCTTTTCAGATATATATGTAAATTGCACACCATTATCAACATAAAAATAGGCAAGTATTATCTCTCTTACGCTTGTGTCAAATACAAATGATAAAACTCCGTCGAATTTCTTATTAATGCTATTCGATAAAAAATAATTATTTCTTACTGTTCCGGAGCTCCCATAACCAAACGGAATAACATCAGGCACAAGGTTCACATATCCTGTCCAGGAAAATTTTCTTCTATCTTCGAGCCCTATTGAACCATAAAGATCGCTTGTAAGATACCTTCCCCTTTTGTAGAACAAATCCATAACTTTATTTCTGCGATCAATCTCCGCTTCCACATATTGATCTATATGTTTTTCAAGTGTTGTATAAAAAGATAAATAATCTATCCCCATATAAGTGTATTTTACATAAATTTTTTCTGCTGAATAGAAAATTACTTCAACAGGAGAACCCTGAAAAGCAATAGTATTATTGCCTGAAAAAAGTATATTGCTAAAAGAAAATTCGATCCTCTCTTTTCCTGTCTGGACTACTATTTTTTTATTATCCCTGTCCGGAAAAAGCCCCTCGCCTGTTCTTAGTTTTTCTATAACAATTTTATTGCTATTTATTATCTCTATATAGGAAGAAGGGTACCATTTATTATCAAAAAAACTGTTAACAAGCTTTTCTGTATTACCTTCTTTGGAAAGAACATTCTCTTTTTTATATATTGTAAGATTTTTGTCAAAACAATAGCCATCAAATCCATCTTCTGTTAAAACTTCTATCCAATATCCGGATACATTGTTTATAACAGAAGGGTTCGGCAATTTGTTTATTACTTTTACAACCTGGCTCGGCCTTAGCCTATATTCCCTGCCAGAAGAAACATCCGGAGAATTTCTTACATTAAGGCTTGCCTCGGAATATGCAAACATATCAATATAAGGCTCGTATTGTTTAAAAAATTTTTCAGCTTCTTTCTTTTTGCTAAAAAATCTTCCTGTATATCTGGGAATTTCTTCTCTTATTTTTTTTTCTTTTTCTATAACATATACATTTCTTATTTCTGATTGGGAGATTACTTTAATGATTTCCCCTGATTCAAGCGCAGACTTCTCCGGCGGCCATATTACAACAAGATACCCTATTGCCCCTTTGGAACATGAAGATGAAAAAAGCAATATCAATAGCATTAAAAAAGCTTTCAAAAAATCCTCCGGCACTTTGGCTCTTTTTAGATTATATCAATATAGAGCCACCTTGTTAAGCACCTCTGTTTTTTATATAAATTTGATTATATCTCTTTTAAAATATCTCTCAAAATTCTAATATATAAATCAGGAGATACAATATGCAGGAAAAAAAGTTGATAAAAAAATATATAGTTTCAGCAAGAGAAGAGATAATAGAATTTCAAAGGCTTTTAACCTCAATACCGGCTATCTCGCCTGATTCAGGGGGAAAAGGGGAGCTTGCAAAAGCAAAAGCTCTTGAAAACTGGCTTGAATCAAAAAAAATGGGAAAAGTAAATTGGTATAATGCGGAAGATACAAGAGCCGAAGGGGGAATACGGCCCAATATGGTGCTTGAGATCCCGGGCAAAAAACATGACAGAGCTTTCTGGATCATGTCTCATATCGATATTGTTCCGCCAGGAGAACTCTCTCTATGGAGTAACGACCCTTATCAACTAAAGGTTGAAACCAACAAAATCTACGGCAGGGGTGTCGAAGATAACCAGCAGGGGCTTACTGCTTCTGTGTTTGCGGCTCTCTCTCTTATGGAAAATAATATTGTGCCGGAATATGATGTAAAACTTCTTTTTGTCGCAGATGAAGAAATGGGGTCTGAATACGGCATTAAATTTCTTATAGAAAAACATGATCTTTTTAAAAAAGAAGATTTTGTGCTTGTCCCCGACTCCGGAGATAAAAGCGGCACTCTTATAGAAATCGCAGAGAAAAATATTTTATGGCTGAAAATTACAACATTGGGCAAACAGTGCCATGCATCAAGACCAAATCTTGGAAGAAATGCTTTTGCAGCTTCTGCGGAACTTATTCACGCGCTTGCGGAATTTGAAAAAAGCATTGGCGACCATGACCCTATTTTTAATCCTCCGGGAACAACCATAACTCCGACAAAAAAAGAGGCAAATGTGCCAAATATAAATACAATACCCGGAGAAGATGTTTTTTATCTTGATTGCAGAATACTTCCAAAAACAGGGGCAGACAAGATCCTCTCGGGCATTAAAAAAGTTATTAAAAAAATTGAAAAAAAATACAAAGTAGAAATAAAATATGAAATAGTGCAAAAAGTCTCTTCACTCTCAACTTCCAAAAAATCGCTTATTGTCTCTCTTCTTAAAAAAGCAATCAAGGAAGTGTATGGCAAAAAATCAAAAGTTATAGGAATAGGAGGAGGAACTGTTGCGTCATTCCTGAGAAACAAAGGGATCGATGCTGTTGTGTGGAGCAGGATAAACGAAACAGCGCACATGCCCAATGAGTATTGCAAGCTTGATCATCTTGAAGGAGATGCTGTTATTATGGCTTATCTGATGGCAGGGTGCTTATAATCACAAATCTTCCTTCTGTTATAAGATTTGCGTTTTGCCCTTTGTAAAATATTTTATCCGCATCTGCGGCAGTTATTATTATATCCGAACCATAACGGCCGAATATTTTCCTTGCTGCAGTGTATAACGGCTTATCACCAACCCGGTCTTTAATTCCAGGATCATTGGGATCGCTAAAATAGCCGGCACTTCCCCATTCCAAAAGATATGCAGGCGATACCATCTCTACAGATAAAACTTTTCTCATTTTTTCATCATATACCGCGGGATAGATGGCAGGCTTAAGAGCGCTTACACTGTTTTCCCCATGCACAGGATAGGAGCCATCTGCATAAATTACAATCCCGGTATACTTGCCAGACGGAGTCCATAAAATTCCTTTCTCTGATTTCGTTGCCCGTTCATGTGTAATAAAATAACTTCCAATATCTTTAAAAATATCGAGCTTATACTGCATATTCATCCCCGTAGTATCCCTGGTGTAGATGCCGAATATTTTTATTATATTATTATAAATATCATCTACATTGGAAAGGATGTTAGGATTGACCTGCATTTTTTCTTCTACAGTAAAAGCTGAATTAAAATAGAGCTGTCCGTATTTGTCTTTTTTGATTGAATCCATAAATATTTTAAAAAAATTTGTTTTAAAAATATCTTCGCTGTTATCTCTCATCCTGACAGTGCCGCTGCCCGGAGGAAAAACTGTTTCAACATTTATAAGCATTTCCCCTTTGCCCCAATCAACAATTGAGTAATAATCGAATTCAACGCCTTCTGCATAAACAGCAGCAAACTGGAAAAGAAAAATAATTATTAAAAAAAGATAACGCAGCATAAACTATACTCCTACAATCGGCTTTTTAAGCAAAACCTGCTTTGTGGGCAGGCTAAATATCTGTTTCAGGCACCTTAAGTTTCATCCCTATTGAAAGAACACTATCAACCAGAATACCATTATGATGCGCAATATTATAGGGGTCTGTTTTATACATTCGGGCTATTGACCATAAAGTGTCGCCAGATTTTACAATATAACTTCCTTTATATTTTTCAGGGTCATCCAAAACCTGCTTTGTTGCTTCGGCAGATACTCTTCTTCCTGTATACGGAGGGACATCTTTTAGAGCAGGGATAACAAGTTTCTGTCCTATATGGAGAAAAGAAGAATTTAACCCTTTATTATATCCTTCTATCATACTGACAGAAACACCGTAATGGCGTGAAATATCGTAAAGAGTATCCCCTTTTTTTATCTGATAAAAATAAAACTTCATAAGTTTGCCGTCAAGCGATGCCATTGCTTTCTGCACAGCAGGAGCATATCCTTCGGGGACTTTTAAAAAATAATCCCTTCCCGAAGGGGTTACATCATAATAAAGTTCCGCATTTCCTTTTTTAATTATATCAATGGGAATTGCCGTTACTTCCGAAAGCCTTGATATGCTTACGGAATGAGTCAACTTTACCCTCTCCCAGCGGTAAGGAGGCCGCCAATATACAGGGACTCCATTTCTGCCCATGTGAGAAAGAATTTTCGATATTGCAAGAAGTCTTGGGACATAGTGAATTGTTTCATTTGGAAGAAGCCCTTTTTCGCAAAGCTGCCAATAATCCGCTATACCTGTTGCATCAATTGTTTTTTTTACCCTGTTGAGTCCGCAGTTATAGGCAGCAAGCGCAAGCAGCCAGTCTCCATTAAGCATATCGTAATTATACCTTAATTTGGCAATAGCGCCTTCGGTGGCTTTCCAAAAATCGCGCCTTTCATCTGCGAAATCATCTATTTTCATATCATAGGGGGAAATGCTGTTTTTCATAAATTGCCACATCCCCACAGCGCCTGAACGGGAAACCGCGCTTTGCCTGTATGCGGATTCTGTTACAGGAAGATAAAGAATTTCGGGCGGCATATCATTTTTATGAATAAGGTCATCAATAAAATCAATATAAACATCTGCGCGCTGCATTACTGTATCAAGCCATCTTATTTGCTCGGGAGAACTATATTTTTCCAGATAGAAATTATAAAGCTCGTTAGACGAGTAATTAAAGGTAAATATTTCTTTTCCCGAATGAGTTTGCGCAGAATCAAGCCAGTCTTGTTTTTCGGTAATACTTTTTACAGTATCAACGTTTATAACTTTATTGTTGATATCCCCACGAAAAGGAAGTGGGGCTGAAAACAACAGAGAGGGGGAAATAAGAATAAATAGCGCAAAAAATAATTTATCTTTCATTTGTAATCTTTTATATATAGCGTGCAGTGTTCGCAAGGTAAAGCGAGCAAAACAATTTGCAGTGTTCCCATGAACACTGCATAACAACGCTCGCAAGGTAAAGCGAGCGTTGTTATCTTTCATCTGACACTGCAAAAGGTTTTTCGCCAAAATATATACCTGCCCATTCCCAGTTTCCATGTATCTCCGAATCTGCGGGAAAATTTACCTTCCGAAAATAAAGATACCAGGTACTTATTCTGTATGACCAGCCTGTTGTTTTTAGATACGCTTCCTGCTGGTTAGAAGCTTTATCAAGAACTTTGCTTGCATAAATTCTTGGGGAAAGGAATGTGCCTAAACTTGCAATAAACTCAGGATCTGCTGTTGTTTCTCCCTCTTCCCATGATATGGCAAAAAAATTAACTTTTGACATATTCGACCTAAGCAATCTGGCGTCGTTCCTGAATTTCGCATCATTAATATTATTTACTACTTTATCGACAAGTAGCTCAAGAGACTCAAATGTCCAGTTCTTATCTGTGCTGTAATAAGCCAAAAGCTCCATTATTCTTTCTTTAGTATAGGAATCGCCGCTAATGGAATTGTCATAAGAATCAATAAATTTGCGGTATGATTGAATTGCCTGTTCCCACTCTCCTGCCCGCGCGTATGTGTCGCCAAGATGATAATAAGTTTCATTTATATTTATATAGTCGCTAAACCTTGCAATCATATCCTGATAATATACAATTCTTACTTCATCATCTTCGATCATATCCAGCAGATCCCGCAGGCACAGAAAGTGTATTGAATTACCCATATATTGGAGATCATTATAATTTTTTAAAATTCGTTCATAATAATTTATTGCAAACGGATATGCCATATCCTGCCGGTAATTCCGCGCAACAACCATAAGATAATAGGTATTAAAAGGGTCATTCTGATTTTTTTCAACGTATGTTGTAAGAAAAAGGTTTATCTCTCCATTACTTGCCCTTCCGGAGAGGAATTCAAGTATTTGTCTCATTATTATAAACTTTTTTTCATAAGAGACTTCTTTTTCAAGCTGGGTGTGTAGTTTATCAAACCTGGCTCTTTCATTTCTTTTTAGGGAAAGATAATGCCCCTCTTTATAACATGCTGATATTGAGAGCAATAGTGCTATAATTAATATAAAAAGTATGATTCTATTTTTCATAATAATGGCATCCATCATTATGCAGTATAAGAATGAAAAGAGTGTCTGTCAAGAAACACAGATGACCGAATCATTACCAGGCGCTAAAGAGCAAAGGAATATGACAGGGTGTCAATCACAATTGAAAAATGACCAACACCCTGTCAAATGTATAATCACGGCGCTGCAGTTGGAACAACCGCTGCGCTGACAATGCTTCCGCTATTATCTGCACGATATACCGCTACTGTAATATTTTGTCCAACATCAGCAGCCTGAATAACGTATGTAGAACTGTTCGATGATGGTATATTGGTGATGCCTCTCCTCCAGATATATTTAATAGTACCGGATCCATCCAGACCAACAGCAGTGGCTGTCAAGGTTTCTCCCTCTACAGCAGTCCCTCCAATTGTAGCACTGCCTGCTGTAAGTATTGGCTTCCATCCGCCGGCAGTTCCGGTTAAAGAAGAACTCATATTGTCCGATATATTTGAGGTATCATCCCTAACTTTGTGGCCATCTGCGCAATACACAGCATATCCCTGACCATAGTACAGATCAGCAGGAGTTGGATTATTCGTGATCCTGTTCCAGTTTGGCGATCCTGCATTACCACCATAAATGGTCCCGCCGATCTTGTTAAACATACCACCATCTGCAATATACACTCCGCCACCAAAGAGGGCATTGCTTGTTATATAATTACTTCTGATGGTTCCGTTGGTCATAAAAAAGCTAGCGCCGCTAAAGACATACACCCCGCCGCCATATCCGGTACTGGCATAATTACCAAAGATGCTTCCTCCATTCATGTTAAAGGTTGCTCCGGTACCTATTCCTACTCCTCCAACACTTGAGCTACTGTTATTATTACTGATTTCAGCATCTCCTTCCATAGTAAAAGTGCTTCCGGTTCCAGTGACCCAAACTCCGCCGCCTTCATGACCTCCTTGGGAATCTACGTTTTGAGTGATCTTCCCTCCCGACATAAGGAAACTTGCTCCGCTCAGAATCTCTACCGCGCCATTGCGCCGGTGACCAGAGAGCTCCCCTCCTGTCATGGTCATTTTACTGCCAACTCCTGTTACCTCTATCCCGGTTCGGGAATTGCTTTGGGTATCACTAATTTTAACACCATCGTTGATTACGAGTTCCCCGCCGTTATTGACAAGTATAAGAGCATAACCGCTGCTCGCAGTATCATTGTCTCCTTTTATAGTGAGCACTCCCCCTGTACTTCCAGTAAGCACAAGCTTTCCTCCGCTCCCCACTGTAAACGCCGGAAAGTTTACACCTGGCCGCGTTAGCGCCACAGAAGCGCCGGGCGCAGTTGTAATAAAAATCTCTTTACCGGCAATTGTTACTGAATCATCCATACCGAAATCTCCTCCGGCAGGAAGAACGATCTTTGTCTTTGTCGGCGCGCTATTGATGGACGACTGCAGCCCTGTTGAAGTAAAGGGTCCTCCAAAATCGAGTGTTATTATTTCAGGTATTGTCTCGTTAGTAGTAACAATAGCGCTGTTGCCATAACCTCCGGCATACTGAGCAGTTGCTCCTGCTACAGCATGGAAAGATGCGCCGTTTGGCGCTGTGTTTCTAATATTTATAACACCCTCGTTATCACCGTAAATAGTTCCGCCGCTCATGGTAAATTTTCCGGTACTCCCTCCTATACTTACTCCGCCGCCATTGCTGGTTGCGATGTTACCTGATATAATTCCGCCAGTCATGGTAAATTCGCAGCCGCTATCTACAGAGACACCGCCGCCATCAATTGCGATGTTTCTTTCTGTTCCTGATCCTCCTATTGTTCCCCCATTCATGATCATTTTTGCAGCGCCCCAGGATAAGCGAACTGCTCCGCCTGCTGTACCTGTGCCGCTTGCATTATTGCTCCTTATTACAGCAGAGCCGCTCATGGTAAAGGTTCCTCCAACAAATACTCCGCCGCCATGCCATGCGTCATTTCCTTGTATAAATCCGTTGCTCATTGTAAAAGAGCCATCAGTGCTAACAAGGACTCCTGCGCCGGATATACTCCTGCCAACTCTCGCCTTGTTGTTTTCGATAGTACCGCCTTGCATATCAAAGAGAGCCGAGGCAGATATAAATACTCCTGCTCCTCCGGAACCTGCTGTGTTGTAACTTATTACTGCATTGTTGGTCGTTGTCCTAAAAGTTCCTCCCTCTACATATACTCCGCCGCCATCCCATGCATCGTTTCCGTTTATTGTTCCACTGCTCACGGTAAAGGTTCCGGCAGATACAAATACTCCGCCGCCATGACCATTAGTATAGGTTACAGCATTATCATAGATAACTCCGCCGCTCATGTTCATTGTGCCTGTACCGGCTTTAAGAACTCCGCCACCATAATAGTTTGAAGTGTTACCTTCTATATTTGCTCCGCCGCTAATATCAAAGGTACCGGTACTATAGAAAAGAACTCCGCCTCCGCCCAATTCCATATTAGAAGCAGTTCCAGTGCTTTTGTTTCCCCGTATTGTGCCGTTGCTCATGTAAAAGCTTGCACTGCCGCTTATACACACTCCGCCTCCGCCAGCAGAAGAGCCAGAAGCTGTTGCTGTATTTGCATCTGCGGTAGTGCCGCCTCCTATCACGCCGCCCGACATGGTTAAGGTTCCGGCTGTTACACGGATTCCGCCGCCGCTAAGCGCTGTATTGCCTGCTATAGTTCCGCCGTCCATAGTCATGGTTCCGCTGTTCACGAGTACTCCGCCGCCTATTACGCTGACAGAAGTGTTATTGTTTCCTGTAATTTTCGCATTCGCGCTCATCATAAGGGTTCCGCCGTTTACTGTAACAAGAGCCGCATTGTTGATGGGTACCCCATTAAGAGTCAAAGTATTTGTTGCATTTTGCCCTACAAGTACAAGTGTCCCTCCGATGCCTACTGTAAACAAACTTCCCTGCCCTGTAAGATTTATTGTTCTGGGGCTGTTGCTTACTGTAAGCCTGATTGTTTTGGTGCCAATATTTATTGCAGGCGAAGATGTGTTGTTAAGCATTGTAACAAGCTGCTCCCCTGTAGCAGCAGCAGCAGTAATTGCTTCAGCCAAAGTCGTGTAATAAGTTTCCGAGCCTGTGGTTCCAAGCATTGCAACAGCCATCTGCAAATATCCGCTTGAATCTATAAGCCACTGCGTACCTGCATCCGGAGTTACATCAAACCTTGTATTATCATTGCCTGTTGCTCCGGACAATACAGCCCTTACTCCATAAGGAGAACTTGGAGTTATTCTTCCTACTTTATCTGTTCCTAAAAATCCTTCGCTAACATCAATTGTAAGGGTTGATCCAAGATATATATCATTATTCGAGGCAGATGGAGTTACCCTTGCATTGCCGCTCATTTTAAAGATTCCATTGTCTAAATAGACTC
>WRFK01000029.1 GCA_009778835.1 Spirochaetaceae bacterium | reverse complement strand
TATGATTGGGGTTCTCTCTCCGGTATACAAAATATTATAGAGAGAGATGATTTAAAAGGAACTCCTTTGGCTGAGCTCTGGATGGGCAGCCATAAAAATGGCGATGGAGTTGTCGCTGTCTCCAATGATCAAAAAATAAAGTTATCGGAATTTATAAAAACAGACAGCAATGCAATATTGGGAAAAGCTGTAAATAAAAAATACAATGGAGAACTTCCTTTTCTCTTTAAAATACTTGCTGCAGAAAAACCTCTGTCAATACAAGTCCACCCATCGAAGAAAGAAGCTGAAAAAGGATTTGATAATGAAGAAAAAGAAAAAATTGATATTTCAGCTTTCAACAGAACTTATAAGGACAGAAACCACAAACCGGAACTTATATATCCACTGACAGATTTTTATCTTTTAAAAGGTTTCAAAGATTATAATTTTATATACTCAAACCTTAAAGCTTTTTCTCCTCTATTTATTAAAAAAGCAGAAAAAGAGAAATGTTTGTCAACAATCAAAAAACTTTTTACTTATCTTTTATCAATGGATAAAAATGATCTGAATGATGTTATTGATCAGGCGCTTTATAACTGCAGGAAAAATAAAGGAATAATATCTGATACGATCAAAAACTTTTATTCTGTTTATGGCTATGACCCGGGAGTTCTGGCCCCGCTTTTTCTAAATATCTTAAAACTTAAACCGCACAACGCACTTTTTATACCTGCAGGAGAACTCCATTCATATATTTCAGGCATAGGATTTGAGATTATGGCAAATTCCGATAATGTGCTCCGGGGAGGACTCACGCCAAAATATATTGATGTTAAAGGGCTTCTTGAAATTGGAAATTTTAAAAAGTCTTCTATAGATAAAGGAATTACTGCGCCAAAAACAGAGAACAATGCAGAAAAATATATTACCAGCGCCGGAGAGTTTATTTTTTCTGTTATTTCATTGGATAAAGGCAGTTATAGCTATAAAAAATCAAGAAAAAATATTGAACTTTATTTTTATATTGGTAATGGTTGTAAAGTAATATTCCCCAAAGAAAACAGCGAATATAGCTTTAAAAATAGCGACTCATTTATTATTCCTGCATGCGCATGTCCATATATTATAAATGGAGATGGAACATTATATATGGCTTCAGTTAATATATGAAAATATGGATCGATGCGGACTCCTGTCCCATAAAAGTAAGGGAAATTGTTTTAAAAGCAGCAGAAAGAACAGGAATATCCCTAATAATGGTCGCAAATAAAAAGATCCCGCATAAAAATTCGAAAATTGTTGAAGACATTATAGTAGAAGATGATCTTAATGCAGCAGATAACTATATTCTGAATAATACTGAAAAAAATGATATTGTTATAACTAGAGATATTCCTCTTGCGGAAAAGCTTGTAAGTAAAAATATAAATGTTATTAATGACAGGGGAACGCAATATACATCTGAAAACATAAAAGAAAGGCTTTCTATTCGCAATATTATGCTTACAATAAGAGAATCTGGATTAAAAATTGATGAAGAAACGAGTTTTAATCAAAAAGATTTACAAAAATTTGCAAATATTTTTGATTCACTTCTGACAAAAATGATAAAAATTTGTAACAATTAATAAATAAAACTGTGTTAATATATAACTTGAATAACTAATAAATCTAAAGCAATTTAAAATTGCCTGGAAAAAAGGATGTAAGGGTTTTTATGAATTATTTTAAAAAAGTTTTGACAATATTTGTAATTATTTTTATAGGAATTTCAATTTCTTCCTGTTCAATAAATAAAATGGCTGTAAAAGCTGTCTCCAGTTCTTTGGGAGAAGCAGGGATGGTTGCATTTTCAAAAGACGATGATCCGCAACTGGTAAAAGAGTCTCTTCCGTTTGCAATAAAGCTTAATGAAATTTTGATTGAAAGCGATCCTGCAAATTATGAGGTAAAAGCAGCCACAGGCAAGCTTTTTATTATTTATTCCAATCTTTTTATTCAAACTCCTGCAGGCATGCTTGATTATAATGAATGGAAAAAACAGTCGGAAATGTATGATAGAGCAAAAAAGCTATATATGAGAGGAAGTAATTATTTGAAAGAGTCTCTTGAACTCAAATATAAAATAAAAATAGAGCTTTCCGACAAAAAAACTGTTGAATATAATTATAAAAAAGAAGATGTTGATACTCTTTATTGGTTTGGTGCTGGTATGATGAGCGCAATAACAATTGATTTAACAGACCCTTTTCTTGCTCCATTCAGGGATAGCGCGATCAGGATAATGTTTATTGCTGCTGATCTTGATCCTGATTATGGTAATGGCGTATTGCACGAGTATTTTTTAATGTATTATGCATCAATGCCGGAAAGTATGGGTGGCAGTCTTCTGAAAGCCGAATATCATTATAAAAAAGCGCTTGAATTGTCTGGGGGCAGTAAAATATCTCCCTATATTGCTTATGCAACAACAGTTTGTCCCAAAAGACAGTCAAAAGAGGGTATTGCTGAATATAAAAAAATGCTTGAAAAAGCCATATCATTTGATATAAATAAATATCCTGAAAATAGACTGGAAAATACAATAAACAAAGAAAAAGCTATTTGGCTTTTAGATAATATTGATAATTATTTTTTAATTGATTAATACAAAGATAAAGGATGCAATTATGAAAAAAGTATTGCTATTTTCTCTTTTTATTATTTCTATTGCAACTATTTTTGCACAGGAAATAAAAATAGGTACAGTAGCTCCCACAGGTTCTTTATGGGAAACAACAATTAAAGAGATAGCTGCGGAGTGGTCAAAAATATCTAATGGTGAAATTAGAGTAAAAATCTATTCAGGCGGAACAGTAGGTGATGAAATAGATATATTAAGAAAAATAAAGCTTGGTGGATTGCATGCTGCTGCTCTTTCTACCTATGGTATTAAAAATATATCTGATGATCTTTTTGTACTTAGTATTCCAATGTTAATAAAAGATGATGATGAATTAGATTATGTTTTAAAAAAAATGGAGCCAACATTTAACAAAAAGCTTCAGGAAAATGGTTTTGTTTCTCTTGGATGGACAAATACAGGTTGGATAAGATGGTTTAGCAAAACAAAAGTTCTCTATCCGGATGATCTCAGGCAGATAAAACTTGCTGTTGACAGTTCGGATCAGAAAGCAATTCAAATATGGCAGAGAAGCGGTTTTAGAGTTATCCCTTTGAGTTTTAATGATTTGATTTCCGGAATATATAGCGGCATGGCTGAAGCTACATATATAACGCCTTATACCGCAAGTTCATTGGGTATTACACAGCATATTCCCTATATGCTTGATATGCCTGTAAGCCCTGTATATTGTCTTCTTACGATAAGTGAAAGAGCATGGAAATCAATAAACGATAAGTATAAACCTTTGATTATAAAAAGAACAAATGAGATTATTGGTGGCTTTTATGCAAAAATTGTGAAAATTGAAAATGAGGGAATAGAAGTAATGAAAAAACAAGGTTTCACTATTGTTCCAGTAACTCCCGAAGCTCTTGTGGAATGGGAAAAAGTTGTAGATAATGGTGTTGACCTTCTAAAGCAGTCATTTTCGCCCCAAATTCATTCAGAGGTCAGAAAATATATAGATGAGTACAGAAATAAATAGAAAGAACAAGTTTCAATATTTTTTGAATACAATTATCACCACTCTGATTATATTGCTTTCAGCTATTCCAATATTGGAAGTTATTGTAAGAATTATATTTCAGACCGGAATTATTGCTTCTCATTCAACAATGAGACATATAGTTTTGTGGATCGCTCTTATAGGCAGCTATGTAGCGTCACTTGATGGAAAACATCTCGCAATAGCAGCAGGAAAAAAATATATTCCCGAAAAATTTCAGAAAACAACATCTTCTTTCTGTAAAATAATTGAAATTTCAGTTTTGCTGGCTTTTTTTGTTGCATCTGTTTTTTTTATTTTTATTGCTTTTGGCGCTAACGATAAAGTAGGTTATTTACACACCAGATTTTTGGCGGCAATAATGCCGATCTGCTTTTTGGGAATGGCTTTAAATGAAATTGTAGATACATTAAGAAAAGATTTTTCTCTTATAAAGAAAGTTGTTTTTTTATTTGCTGCATTGTTGTTAGGATTACTTTTTATAGTACCTTCACTTTACGATAATATTAATAATTTACCCGGTTTTGCCAAAAGCATTATGGATGGCTCAATTGTTTTACTGCAAATTTTAAAAACACCTTTAATTCTTTTACTTATTCTATCCGGAGTGTTTGGGGCGCCTATTTTTATTGTTCTTGGCGGCATTACATATATACTTATTTCTGTCTCTATCGGTTATACAGAAATAGCTGTAAATGAAATTTATGTTGCTATTACAGGGAACATGATTCCGGCAATCCCGTTATTCACTATTACTGGTTTTATATTGTCCGAAAGTCAGGCAGGGAAAAGGCTTGTTGATTTTTTTAAGGAAAGTTTTGGCTGGTTTCCCGGAGGAATGATAATTGCGGCAGTTCTTATTTCTGCTTTTTTTACAACATTTACAGGCGCTTCCGGAGTTACAATACTTGCAGTAGGCGGACTTCTTTATATAATTCTGGAAAATTACGGAGTGGATAAAAAATTCCGTACAGGTCTTTTAACATCTTCCGGCAGCATAGGGCTGCTGTTCCCGCCAAGCCTGCCAATAATTTTGTATGGAATTACCGCAAATATTGATATAAAGAAATTATTTATCGCAGGTATTTTCCCCGGCATCCTTATTGTTTTATCATTATCAATACTAGGAATTTGGTATACGCAAAAACACAAAATACGACATGAAAAAATAAATGTTTTAAATATTTTAAAAGGTATAAAAAAATGTTTTTGGGAGCTTCTTCTCCCTTTTATTATTGTAATAAGTTATTTTTCGGGGCGCGCAACAATTATTGAAACAGGCGCAATTGCTGTAATTTATATTCTTGTTGTAGAAGTTTTTATACATAAAGAGATAAATTTAAAAGGGCTTATTGCTGTTGTAAAAAAGAGCGCTCCTGTTGTAGGTGGTATATTAATTATCCTTGGAATGTCTAAAGCTTTCTCTTTTTATATGATCGATGAAATGATACCTCAACGTCTTAGTGAATGGATAGCTGCACGCATAACATCAAAAATTGTTTTTCTTATTTTGCTTAATATTATGCTTCTTATTGCCGGCTGTTTTATGGATATTTTTTCGGCAATTCTTGTTATTGTGCCTCTTATTGTTCCGTTAGGCGAAGTATATAATATAAACCCTGTGCATCTTGGAATTATATTTCTTGCGAATCTTGAACTTGGATATCTTACTCCGCCGGTAGGGCTTAATATCTTTCTGGCAAGCTACAGATTTGAACAGCCTCTTGAGAAGATATATTCATCAATAGTTCCTTTCTTTTTGATTATGCTTGTTGCTGTAGTTGTTATAACCTTTGTTCCTGAAATATCGTTGTTATTTGTTAAATAAGATAAAACATAACTTTGAAAAAACAAGGGTTTAAAGGTTTTTGATTGTCAATTTTATTACTCTACAATAGAAAAATAATCTAATTCTTTTATAAACCAGTTAAGAGTATTTATTATTATATTTTTTCTATGCTCTTTAATAATATCATATTTTTTATCCAAATATTCCGAAAACTGTAAGATTATTGCTTTTGTAAGTTTATCATCTATTGGAGTATTCTGACCTGTTAAATTGGATTCTACTTCTTTATTTCTAATAACAAAATTATTGGAAGTGCTAAATATGAATTTTATGAAATTTATATTATTTTTTGTAAGCGATGCCAGGGCCGAAAAACTAATATGCCCTTCGGTTGAAAAGTCATTATCAATTTCCCTGTATATATTAATATCATAATCTCCAAGATATAGTTTTATTTTTGTAATAATTTCCCCTGGCGCAAGATTAATTACATTATCATTAAACAGATGATCGATGCTTATCCATTTCGAGGAACTGCTTGATCTTATTTCAAGTTTTGCATCAAGTATTGAGAGCACAGAAAAAATACTATTCCTTTCATTTTTTGAGCAAAGCATCCCCCCGATTGTTAATATGTTTTTAAAATTAGGAGGAGTAATGTTTTTCATTGCTTTGAGCAATATAGAAGGAATTATATTTTTTCCTTTATCGATAATATTATTAATTCTGGTTGCAGATCCTATTTCTATATATCTTTCAGTACGATTCATTCTTTGCAACTCTTCAATTCTTTCTATATAGATAATATCTTTATCAAATGAAACAATTTTCTCTCTGGATTGACAGATCTTTTCCAGTCCACCGGAATATATTAAGGCATCGGGATATTTTTTTATAATACTCAAAAGAGAATTCATTGTTTTGGGTTCAAATATTGTTGACATTTAATATTTCCCTGCTTTTTTTCTTCTGATAGTAAGATGCGCAAGTTTTATTCCCTTTTTAAGAGACTTGATATCAATACATTCGCACAAATTTCCCGAAAGCGCTTCAGAGATATCTGTATCGCTTAATTCTTTGTGTCGTTCTATCAGATGCTGGATAACTAATAATCTTCCCTGTTTACAATATTGGCAAAGATAACAACCAGCGCTTTTAAGTGATTTTTTTATAATTTCGCAGTTTTCTGTTTTTTCATAATTCTCGAGCGTTATTACTTTCCTGTTTTTTACAGTAAAAGCAAGTATAACGCAGGAAGGAACAGGTACTCCGTCAAGCAGTACAGTGCATGCCCCGCATTCCCCGCTCAGGCAGCTCTCTTTTGTAAAGAAGAGTCCAAAGTTTTCTCTGAGTATTGTTGAAAGACGGGTAAATGGATCAATATCCACAACTACTTCAATATTATTTAATATAAATTTTATAGTCATTTTTGCCTGTTAATATTAAGGATTGTATCAATTTTATCAATAGTCATTGGAATATTATTAATATCTTCGCCTAAAGCCTGTATAAGCGCATTATAGTAAGCTCCCGGAATCAAAGAAAGAGGTAAATCTCCTATATCAAAAGATTTATTTTTTTTTGTTACATTATTATATTCTGTAAAAATGGGTATATTTATAAAATGACGGATATTGTTATTTTGTAAAGACCATGTTTTTTTAGATGACCCGGATATCCAGTTAAGGCTGTCAATAATTCCGGAATATACGCTTTTATCCATAATATCTTTATTTAACATATGTCCGCAGTCAAAACAGCACCAGATTCCTTTTATATCGATTTCATAAGTAAAAGTATCAATAGAGAGTTCAACTACAGATGCTCCCCAGGAAAGATCATTTTTATTAAGAGTATCCAGAGAGAGCGAGGATGTAATTTCTATTGGCAGAGGATTGTTTAATTTTTTTTTCTGCATATTGTGGGAAGCTTTTTTTAACAACTCGCTAAATCCAGCTAAGCCTTTTGAAAAAACATAAGGAGCAGATACAGGCGCAATATCTGTTCTATGGGGGAGTATGTGTATTTTATCTACCGGCACTCCCAAAAGTTCTCCCAGATATTTTCTCCATATATCATAATTATGATTTCCGTTAGGAACAGTAAGCGTATAAATATTTAAATTTGAAGAATTATCAAGCACCATTTTTAATGATAATTTTTCTTTTTCCATTGATTTAAGAGGAATCGCGTTACTAAAAAAAGTTAGCGAAAAACCAATCCCGGATAATTTGTTGCTTTTGTTATTTTTTTTATTTGTTCTCATGAGTTCAAATGAAGCATATTTTCTTTCAAAATCAGATGATGCGGAAATAGTATCTATAATCGAAAGAATACTTTCCCTGTTGTATGGTACTGCCTGTTTGGGGTCTTCCTGGATACTCCAATATCTGTTTTTAACCGATTTTTCAAGAATGTTTTTTCTTCTCCATTCTACAGGACTTAATCTCAATTTTCTGATCATATTTGAAATGTGTTTTTCAAGTGAAATATTAAGTTTTGAAAAATTAAAACTTGAAATAAATGACATGGGAGGTTTGCTGGTTTTTATTATAGAAAGATTCATGGAGATATCCGAACAATCGAGAAAGCCTGTTGCGGAAAGAAAGGATTTTTCATATAGCTCATCTATAATAATAGGATATGCCCCTGCGTCAATTTCCAGGTTTATTTCCATTTTTTTTAATTTCCCTGTTTTGGATATAGCTGTTTTATATGTTATGCGAAATGGAAATTGGGCAGGAGTATAGTTGTCGGTATCCTGCTTCGATAGTATTAGCTTAACAGGTTTGCCTGTTTTCCATGCTGCTACTGCTGCCTGGCACGATATAAGAGAAGGGTACCATATTCTCCCTTCAAGAGGGGAGCTTAATGCAGTAATAATAACTTTAACATTTTTTGGATTTATTCCAAGAGCATTGGCTACACTTTTTTGTACATGAGTAGGGCATTGAGAAACAGTGTAAATGGTAATATTCCCGTTTTTTTCAGGCTGGGCTACTGCTCCGTATGGCTCGCAATATCTCGTATGGTATTGGTTTGCAAAAAAACTATCAATTTGAAGCATTAGATCATTGTTAGATTCCGGATAT
This sequence comes from Spirochaetaceae bacterium, assembly GCA_009778835.1. Taxonomy (GTDB): domain Bacteria; phylum Spirochaetota; class Spirochaetia; order CADAEX01; family CADAEX01; genus WQTU01. The sequence goes on along the minus strand of WRFK01000029.1, from coordinate 3,147 downwards.
TTGTTTTCGTTTGGCAAAGCATCTTCGGAAAGCTTTGAAAGGTCTATTTTGTTATCTTCGTCATCTGAGAAAGAATAGGATTTTTTATAAATAATTTGTTCTTCGGTTATTTTATCTTTGAGAAAAGAAAGATATGGATCCTCTTCAATATCAAGGAATATTCCATTTACGGCAAAATTACGGGATTCCTCATTTTTGTAAGTTATTATATAAACAGGTTCGCCTTGATAATTTATTTTTTTATCTGTAAGTATAGGTATTTTGTTATTGAGGAAAGTTATCTCTTTATTTCCGGGTATATCGTTAGATGATACTATTGTATATTTTTTATCGTTTTGAGGGGGGAGTTTTGCAGATTTTATTATTCCTCTTGCTTTTTCGGATCTGAATACTAATGCATTTAGCATATTGGGAAGGTAATAATCGTTTAGAAAATGCTGTTTTTTCTTTGTAATCAAGTAATCCTCCTGCGAAAACCCTAACAGCGGCGCCCCGCGCTGATCGCCATCCTTGGCTAGCGCGGGATACGGCATCCGTGCCGTGATCCATGCCGCGGCGCAGTACGCGCCATCCATGGCGCAGCCTTGTGAAAACCCTAACAGCGGCGCCCCGCGCTTTATCGCTTAGCAGTGTCCCCGATGGACACTGCACACCTGCGGCGCAAGGAAAGCCGCACGCAGGTGTCCATGGCTCAGCGATAGTTGTCAGAACCTATTTTAATCACACTATCTATTATATATTCAATTTTTTCATCATCAAGAGTTGGATAAATCGGAAGGCTTATGGATGTTAAATATTTTTCCATAGCTCTTGGAAAATCTTCTGGTTTTAGGCCATAGGCATTTTTATAATATGGCATAATATGAAGAGGAATAAAATGAACAGATACCCCTATCCCTTTATCAAACAATTTTTGAATAAACTCATCTCTGTTTATTTTAAGTTTAGCGCTGTTTATTCTTATTATATACAGATGCCAGCAATGGCTTTCAGAAGCAGGCGGGATAGTAATAAAATCATATTCTTTAAATGCCTTATTATATAAATCTGCAATTTTAGTACGCTTTTGTTTAAATATATCTGCTTTTTTTAACTGTTCTATTCCTATGGCACTTGCGATATCTGTTAAATTATATTTATATCCCGGAGCTTTTACTTCATAGTACCACTTGTTGTCTTTTGTTCTGTACCTGTCCCAAACATCCCGGTCAATTCCATGAAGGCGCATCATTTTCATGTGCTTGGCAATTTTGTCGTTATCTGTTACAACCATTCCCCCTTCGCCTGTTGTTATTGTTTTTGTAGCGTAAAATGAAAAAACTCCAGCATCTCCGAATGTGCCGGCAAATTTCATATTCCCGCTGCCCGGGGAAGCTTCGCATACAGGGAAAGCATGAGCAGCATCTTCAAAAACAGGGATATTATTTTTATTTGCAATATCCATTATCTCTTTCATTTTGCAGAGATCCCCTGCTATATGGACAGGTATTATGGCAGAAACATTTTTGTTGTTTTCGATTGCTTTCTCAATTAAGAGAGGATCTATATTGTAATCTTCTTCGTTTATATCAACAAAAAAAGGATGCAGATTTAGATATCGGGTAACTTCTGCTGTTGATGTAAATGTATATGGAGAAGTAATTACAAAACTTTCTTTAGATAGATCAAAAGAATCCAGCGCAAGATGAAGCCCCGCAGTCGCAGAGTTAACAGCTATTGCATATTTAGAGCCGATTTTCTTGCTAAACTCTTTTTCAAAATTTTCTGTAACATTGCCGGTTGTGATCCAATTGCTTCGTATAACTTTTATAACAGCCTCTTCCTCTTCTTTTCCCATAGAGGGGAGAGCGAAGGGGATGAAATTACTATTCTGCATATTCTGCGAGGCGCTTATGACTTTTTTCAGGAAAGATTTTTTAGGATTAGTATTCTGGTTCATTTTGCGGCCTTTCAATAGTGGGAATATATTTTTTTAAGACTTTTCTAAGCTGGTGCCTGTTTCTGTATTTATTTTTTGACACTGAGTCAAAATAACATATAGGTTTTAGTTCAGAAAGAAGTTTTTTAAGTTTGTCGCTGCTAAAGCCTTTTCTGTCAAGAAGTATATTAACCCTCTGCACTTCTGTATGTTCAATTTTTTCATCGTCCCGCCAGAGTTTTTCCATAAATTTTTCGCCAGGCCTTATCCCTGTATAAATTATTGGAATATCTATATCCGGCTCAAGACCATAGAATTTTATCATCTGCTCTGCAATATCTTTGATCAAAAGAGGATCACCCATATCAAGAATATAGAGATCACCCGATTTCCCAAATCCGGCAGTTTTTAATACCAGAGAAACAGCTTCCGGTATTGTCATAAAAAAACGCATGATCTGTGGATGCGTTATTGTAACATGACCGCCGCTTAAAATCTGGTCTTTGAATAACGGTAAAATACTTCCACGCGATCCAAGAACATTTCCAAACCTTACAACCATAAAATCTGTTTTTGAATTATTGTTGTTAAGAACTATATCTTCGCATATAAATTTTGTCGCGCCATAGACACCAATAGGCTCTACAGCCTTATCTGTAGAGATATGTATAAATTTTTTTACACCTGCTTCTATTGAAGCTTCTACAAGATTCTTGGTTCCAAAAACATTATTTTGCACTGCCTGTACAGGGTTTACTTCCATCATTGGAACATGTTTATATGCCGCGCAGTTAAAAATAACATCAGCCTTTACTCTTTTTAATATAAAAGAAATAAAATCTTTATCCTGTATTTCTCCTATTATTGGAATAATTGTAGCTTTTTCGCCAACCCCTTCTTTTTGAAGAATGCTTAACTCTTTTTCTATTTCATAGATACTGTTTTCTCCATGACCAAAAAGATAGAGTCTCGATGCGCTTGCCGAAAGAAGCTGCCTTGCAAGTTCGCTGCCTATGCTTCCACCTGCGCCTGTTATTAAAACTCTTTTATCTTTAAGGTAATGAAGTGTTTTCTTTAATGGTATTACAACAGGGTTTCTCCCAAGAAGGTCAAGAGCAGATATTTCTCTTGCCTGGATTAAGTGAGCGCTTCCATCAATTATTTGAGATATTCCCGGAAGAATTAATATACGCTTGAATTTACCTTTCTGGAGAATATCATATATCTCT
>WRFK01000028.1 GCA_009778835.1 Spirochaetaceae bacterium | reverse complement strand
TCTGCTTACATAGCAGATGAACGGCAGGCGCTTCTTGAAAAAGCTCTTAGTGTAGCCAGGGATAATGACGAGTACCTTGCGGCTGCTTCCGCTCTTTATGGAAGATCGTGGGTAACATTGAATTTAAGAACACATCCTCTTGAAGGGGAACAGGCTTCCCGCCGCGCTGTGGCAGAAGAGCTTTTTTCGTATCCTGTTAAAATCAATAATAATCTTAAAGAATCCTTTGTTGATATTCTGCCGCCCATTATTTCTTTTGCAAAAGCAGCAAAGGGCGCAGGATTTACAAGAGCTTATGTTGATAACGATGGAGTAAGGCGGAGAATTGATCTGGTTCAGGAGGTAAATGGGCACTGCTATTTACAGCTTGCTTTTGCCCCTTTGGTAAATTATCTTGGCAACCCGGACATTGAACTTGAAAAAGGGAAGCTAAAACTTCGAAGCGCAAAGCTCCCTTCCGGAGAAACAAGGGATATAAGTATTCCATTGGACAGGGAAGGCCGCATGCTCCTTGACTGGCCCCTTGAGGATTATGTAAATAGCTATACCCATTTTTCTTTTGCAGCTCTTTCGCGATTGGCACAGAATCAGGCAGATATTGAACGCCTTGTTGGCATGATAAGCAGCTCGGAAAATCTCTATACATTTATTTCCCTCGACAATACTCTCTCGGAAGTGCCGGCTCTTCTTTATCGTGTGGAAGATTTGTTTAAAGCAGCTAACAAAGAACGCGAGAGAGCTCTGGCAGAAACATCTGACGAAGCTTTTAACGCATATCTGGCTTTTAGGAATGAAGCATGGGAAATGCTCTATTATTTTAAAGACCTGGAGTTTTCGGTAAAAATAAAAACTCTGGGTGATGAGCTTGCGCTCCTTTATCCGGATCAGGCAGAGGTGATAACGGAAGAAATAAACTACCTGTGGACACTGGCGCATAATATGATATCTTCCCTTGATAATTTTGATATTATCCATGCATCTCTTGGAAAAGCCCTTAAGGGTAAGTTTTGCGTTGTGGGACAAACAGATGCAGGAACAACTGATATTGGTGTTAACCCTTTTCATCAGGAATATGTAAATGTTGGAACGCATGGAGTAGTATCAGATACTATTCTTTCGGAATCTTTTATAGTCTGGCTTTCTCACAGGTGGAGCGCTCTTTTCTGTATTATCACTCCTATTGTGATTTTTTTCTCTACCCGTTTTGCTCCCGGACTTAGAGCATCTGCAAGTTTATGTTTTGCGATAATGTTTTTTTTCCTCTCTTTCTTTCTATTCCGCTTTGCCGGAGTTTTTCTTGATCCTATCTGCCTTATTTTTTCCCTTATAAGCGCTGCTGCTGTCCGGGAAATTACTTTTTATGTAGTTGCGGATAAAGAAAGACAGTTTATCCATAAGGCGTTTTCAACTTATGTTTCCGGAGATGTTGTTAAGGAAATTGTCGCTGACCCATCACGGCTTCAGCTTGGGGGAGCCAAGCGGCACATGAGCGCCATGTTTACCGACATACAGGGTTTTTCCACAATATCGGAAAAACTTGATCCCGAAGATCTTGTTAAGCTCTTAAACCGTTACCTTACTGCCATGAGCAATGTTGTTCTTGAGCAAAAGGGCACCATAGATAAATACGAAGGAGATGCTATTATCGCTTTCTTTGGCGCTCCACTGGAACTGCCCGACCATGCTTTGCGGATTTGCCTTTCTGCTATTACCATGAAGCGCCTGGAAGCAGAGTTGAACGAAAGCCTGCTGGCGCAGAATCTTACACCTGCTCCTTTAAAGACCCGCATTGGAATTACTACCGGCAGTATGGTTGCGGGTAACATGGGCACAGAAAACAAGATGAACTATACGATAATGGGAAATACAGTTAATCTGGCTGCCCGGCTTGAAGGGGTAAACAAGTTCTATGGAACATGGATACTCACTACCCATGGAACACTCAGTGAAACCAATGACCGTATTCTAAGCCGCAGGCTCGACAAAGTGCGGGTTGTGGGCATTAATGAACCTGTACAGCTCTATGAATTGCTGGAAACCATGGAAGCTGCAACAGAAAAACAAAAAGAAACAGTGCTACTATTTGAGAAAGCTTTAGCATTGTATGAAAGCCGTGATTGGAAAAATGCTGCAAATGCTTTTCAATACACGCTTGACCATGATCCCGATGATCCTCCTTCAAAGATTTTCCTGAAGCGGTGCGAAACCTACGTGGAAAATCCTCCTCCTAAAAATTGGGATGGAGTTATGAACCTCGACAGAAAGTAAAATAAAAATTTGACATTGTTTATTATGGAATATCTACTTACTTACTAAATTAAACACTCCATCCCAATTTGTGCCAGGGGGCGAAATTTTATAATCTTTGCATCTTTTTATAAAAGTTAATGCAGGGCCATCATTCGGCAATATTTTAAGGACTTGATCAAAAAACTGTATTGAATCAACCCAATTTTGTTCTCTGAACTTTTCTATCCCTTTTTCGCTTAGATCAATTGCAGTAAGGACTTTATCTGTGGCTTCTTTTTTTTCATCAATAAGTTCGTAAAGTTGCACAGGTTTGTTTATCCCAACAACCCTTACCTGATCAAGCTTGCGGCATGCAAACCTGTCGCTGGTTTGGGCTATTGTATATTCGCTTGCAAGAACCCATGTTCCGTACTGCTTGTTTACCCCTTCAAGCCTTGCCGCAAGGTTAACCGCATTTCCCATAACAGTGTAGTCCATCTTTCGTGCAGTACCCATGTTGCCTACAACCATATCTCCTGTATTAATGCCTATTCTTGTTAAAAGAGGGATTGTAAGTATCTCTTTTTCCGCAAAATAATTATTTATTTCATTCTCTTTCTTTTTCATTTTAACAGCAGAAGCGCATGCTCTAACTGCATGGTCGGAGAAATCAACAGGTGCTCCAAAGAAAGAAATAATAGCATCGCCTTCGTATTTATCGATTGTCCCTCTTTCATCGAGTATAATATCGCTCATTGCGGTTAAATATTCATTGAGAATTTTTACAAGCTCTGAAGGGTCAAGTTTTTCCGATATTGTGGAAAAACCTTTTACATCTGTAAAAATTACAGTTAGCTCTTTTTTATCTCCTCCGAGTTTTAGTTTTTCTGGGTTATCAAGAAGCTGTGATATTACATCCTGCGAAAGATAATGGCCAAATGCATTTTTTATAAAAGCTTTTTCCCTGGATGTTGTTATAAGATTAAACATTGTATAGATAATAAAGGTTATAAAAACAGATCCTGCGGGAGGTATAATATGAAAATATATGCCCGTGATTCTAAAAACAATTGTTGCCAAAACAATTATGGCAATCAAGAAAGAAATTCCTGTTATTACGGAGTTTATGGGATTTTTTTCCTTAATAAGCAAAAAGACAGCAAATGAAAAAATAAAAGAAAAAATAACAGGAATCCAAACAGGAACTATTACCAAAAATTTTTCGCTAAGTATTGTATTTGCAACAGAAGCATGCGTTCCTACGTTCATATACTCTTTTTCAAAAGGGTTAACGCCAATATCGGTTGTTGATGTCCCGGTATTTCCTATGATGCAGAATGCTCCATTAAGATTAGTGTGTAAAATTTCTCTTACTTCCAAAAGCCCTGCAAGGATTTCCCGCGTGCTGCCAAAAATATGGGAAACATTTTCCTTTAACTCCGAATAATTTGCCCTTATCCCTTCATCGATATTTGCTGCAGCAAGCACTTTATCTATGTCATTAAAAATATTGCGTTCTGCATCTCCATCAAGAAAATTTTTGATTTCCTGTAAAAAATATTCCCTTATTTGCACATATTCTTCAAAATTTCTTTTGTCTCCTGTTTCAATCATTTCAGAGAGCATATCTTCGATATAAAAATGGGTATCATATAAATCAACATCTCCATTATAGTAATCAAGAAAACCTGCTTCCTTCATTATTACAATATTATTTGCAAGAGACTCATATAATCTTTTGTGCAATTCAATATACCAGTAGGTCATGTGGCGGAAGCTTTTTTCAAAACTTTTTGCAGGCCAGTTAATTAACATTTGACCATTAACCAGAGGTATTATTATATCTTTTTTGATTTCGCTGCCAGGCAAAACCGCGTTTTTTAAAACCACTTTATTTCCCGATATAATAATCTCCGGGGAGCCAAGCCAGTCGCAAAGCGGGGCAAAAGAAAGCTGCGGGAAATACTTGCCGTTATATGCCCTTAAAATATCGACCCTTCTTCTTACGCCGTCATTATCTATAAAAACATTGGGAAAGCCTGCCCCTTTTCCGTTTTGGATTATAGGCGCAATTGCCGGCCGTATATCATCTGCGATAAAATATTTAAGTTTGCCTGAGTTATCGGCTACAGCAACAGAGTCAAATGGAATGTTTTCCCATGCCCATTTCTTGAGCTCCTGAGGCACGCTGTCATCTTCTTCTCCCTTAAACATATTTACTGTAAAAAAGGCATTTCCGAAATAGTTTGCGGCTTTTCCAAGATATTCATCATTATCGCGGGCAACATCCCGCATTGTTACAAGAATATTGTTTTTAATATCATTGTTGATTTCTTCAAGTTGCGAAACAAAATCTCCTATATCTTTTATTTTTATACTTCCTGTTGAAATAGCGCTTATAAAATCTTTTATATTGTTGTTTATAAGCCTGAAATCAAGCTCTATCTTCCTTGGCATTTTATTGTCAAGAAAATCCGCATTAATTCCTCTGGGGCCTTTCTCTGTGTACTCAATATCAAAGACAGCGTATGTTGCTCCAAATTCTTTCATAAGCAGAAGACCATCTGCCATTATGGTTCTGTTCCACGGCCATACGCCTACTTTTGAAATTGCAAGGTCATCAACATTAAGAAGAGCTATTCTGGTGTCTTCGCTTATATTTGGTTTTATTCTTAGAAAAAGATCATATATCCTGTACTCGCTATTATTTCCAATATGCGTAAAAGTTAATAAAGCAAATAAAGAGGCTACTACAAATGGCATGGCATAAAGCAATTTTTTTTGCATAATTCCCCCCGGAAGTTTTACCATCAGCTCTATTTTTAAAAATTAAGCTTAACATTTATTCATTATATGATATAATCTACCATATTCAAAATTATTTTTATACAAGGAATTTAAATTATGAAAATATCGATTTTTGCATTTGTTTTTTTCCTTGTTGCAGCTTTTGCATTTAGCCAATCCAATGAGGAAATGGATTTATTTATGGCTAAAGATAAAGCAGATATTGGAACAGCAACTGCTTTTGTTCTTGCTGCAGCGGGAGTTGAGGTTCGGGGCGCCTCGGCCGTAGAATATATCAATAAAAATAAATGGTTTAAAGAAGAGATCAAAGAGGGCGATTCGTTAAGAGCAGATTATGCATCATATATCATAATGAAAGCATTTAACCAGAATGGCGGAATTATGTATAATCTTGTAAAAGGTCCCAGGTATGCATTAAAAGAGATGAAATACCTTAAAATGGTTGACCAAAGAAAAGATCCCGCAGCAGTCCTCTCCGGGACAGAATTTATGATCCTCCTTTCTGAATATCTCTCATGGAAAGAGGAAACCCTATGAAAAAAAATATATTATTTCTACTTCTTGCTTTTAGCGTATTATCTTTTGGCTTTGGCGTGGATTTCGGAGGTTATGTAGGAAATTATTCATTAATTACTTCTGAATCTGATTTTAGGGAACAGATAAACAAACTTGCTCTGTGGCTTGCGTTGTCTCCTGCTGATGCAGTGTATATAACAGGGCAGGGAAGCGTAGCTTATTCATACGAAGAATATGATATACTTGGCGATCTTGATTATCTTTATGTAACGCAGGATTTTTCCGGTTTTTCGTATAAACTGGGGAGATTTTTTCAATCTGAATTTACAGGAAATGTTTTTAGCCACAGGCTTGACGGAGCCCAATTTGACCTGGCTTTTTCCAGATTGAATTTGATGCTTGGCGCAGGGTATTCGGGTCTTTTGCTTAAACCTGTTTCATCCTTAAATAATTCAAAAGCAGATATGGTTGATAATAGTGATGATGATATAAAATTTGCCCCAAAAAAAGTAATTATAAATCTTGGAGCATCTTTTCCTGAAATAATTCCTTCTCAGCAGCTTGATTTTTCTGTTGTTACACAAATTGACATGAGAAGCAAAGATCTTATTGAAGATAACGACCCTGCGGATAAAGAGGGGAAAGGGGGAAAGTTTAACACAGTCTATTTTGGACTTGGACTTTCCGGAGCTCTTACAGGATCATTTATCTACGATATTTATGGGTATCTTCAGCTTGCCAAGTCTCTTTCTCTTATAGAAGCAGAATATCTTTACAAGAATCAGATTGCTTTTCTTGTTGGCGGAAGCGTAAGTTACCTTAACAAAGATTTTTATTTTTCAAAAATAACAGCATCGTTTATGTATGCAAGCGGAGATGATGACAGCGCATCTGTCTATGATGGAAATACAAACGATAATAATTCGCAGTTTATCCCTGTTTCGGAATCAGTTACAGGAATCATATTTGCGCCTATTCTTTCAAACTTATTGAGGGCAGGGCTTGAATATTCGGTAAAACCATTTTCCAGTAGAGTAATGAAAAATTTTCAGATTGCAATAAGCGGAGCTGCTTACTTTAAAGCAACCGAAGGCGCTGTATCTGAAAACAGGGTATCGACCGGATACTCATCTGAAAAATATCTTGGAACAGAGGCAATGCTTACATTTAATTTAAGACCTTTCTCTGATTTTGGAATAACAGCAGCAGGCGGAGCATTTTTCCCAAATAAATCTTCGGACAGTCCTGTTTATGAAGAGTACAGAAATGTTGAACCCGGGGTAATGATAAATGCTTCTTTTAGTTTTTAAAATAAATCATTCCGATAAAAACGGAATCTAAAGTATATAGGAGGATAAATGAAAACATCAAAAATAATAATTCTGGTAACAATATTTTTTATTTTAACATCTTTTGCATTTGGAGCAGATGCTGTAATAAAAAGCTCTACAGGCAAAGTGGAAATACAGGGAAAAGGCTCTTCTGAATGGAAGAGCGTTGCTCAGGGGCAAAAAATAGAACCCGGAACAGTTATTTCCACAGGGTTTAATTCAAATGCTGTTTTAGGTCTTGGCGATTCTGAAATATTTATAAAACCCCTTACAAGGATTTCTGTTGATGAACTTATGGCAAAAGGGGATGTTTTAAAAACAGACCTTAATCTTAAGCTTGGGAAAGTAACGGCAGATGTAAAAACAACAGAAGGCTTAAAAAACGATTTTACATTAAGAACACCTGTTTCAACAGCTGCTGTGCGCGGAACAAAATTTACAGCAGGAATAAATACCCTTTCGGTAGAGCGGGGAAAAATCGCATATTCAAATAATATTGGACAAACAAGAACAGTCTCTGCCGGAGGATCTTCTTCTGTAGGGATGCCGGGCAGCAGCGGAACAGCAGCGCCCGAATCTGCGGGAGAGGCAGCAGCGCAAAGCTTTTCTGTTATAACTTCTGTATCAATGGATAACTCAGGTTCAATAGTTTCCAAATCAAAAGCAGTTCCTACAGGAAAAGTAATAATAAATTGGGATATTGAGTAATAGGAGATAATTATTTATGAAAATAAAATTTATATTATTTGCAATACTTATTGTTTTTATACTTGCCTCATGTTACCAGGCAGCAGGAACGGATAGAAATACAAATGAAGGGGCTCTGTTTGTAAAACTTAGCGGAGGTCCTATGCGCGCGCCTTCGACAGCAGCAGGAGAAATAAGAGTTAAGTTTTTTGAAGCAGGAAAAATGGAAGAAGGGAAAGCTTATAAAATTGCTGAGTATGAATATCCCAACGGCAGGCATATTGATAATGCTATTTTTTATTTAAATATGCCTGTTGCTTTAAATGTTAATGGGAAAAAAATAACAACAGATTATTTTAACGCTCATTTTGACTCTAAAAATACAACAGAAATAGATAACGTTCCTGCCGGGATATCGCTTAGAATGCTTGTGGAGTATAATTGCTATGATCAAGAGCATGAGCTTTCTAGTGACAATACAAGCTATCTCTCACATGCAGGGGTATCTGAACCATTTACTGTAAAAAAAGATTCAGCAACCACTGTTGATATCAATCTAAATCAGGCTGCTTATGGGACAGTGTTACTTGATGATGCATTTGGGGTTTTGAATGTCTATGTATCAGTTGCTATTATGGCTGTAGAAGAGTTTGACAGAATATTTACCATAGATGGCAATAAAATTGTAGTATCAGCAAATACATCTTATAGTGGTCAGTTGACTTCTTTGTCATCATTAGAACTGTTATTATATAAGCCAGGTTCTTCCACAAGCATAGGCATTAGAGAACTACCTATGCTTCCAGGGAAAAGATTAAGACTTATGATTATACAGCCAAATGCTACCCCTCGTATAGCAGGTCTTTCGCAGTCTTTTGAACTGGCACCGGGAGAAGAGAGACAAATTGCGGTTGACTGGTCATATACAGCTCTTTTTTGTTAATAGATTTTATTATTTTAAGCTCTATTACCCCGGCTCTTATGAGCCGGGGATTATCTGAGACATTATGAATCTGTCTAATAAATATTATCCAAGCCTTAACATATATTTTATAACAGGTAAGGATAAATATTTTCTTTATAATTTTAATACCAAAGAAGTACTATCTATAACAAAAAAAGAAGCGGAAAAATTATCCTCGTTTTCAACTTGCCAAACTCTTGATGAATACGCAGAGCAATTTATTGATGATGAGATATCTTTTATTCTTGATAAAAATCTTATCCAACAATTTGATCTTTTATTAAAAACAAAAGCAGATAACATCCCTGATACAAAAAATAATAAAAAAAATATTACTATCTCCATCATTACCAACAACCGTCCGGAATTTCTTAAAATATCTGCAGAAAGCATTGCAAGCCAGCTTATTAAAAACAAAATGGATGTGCCAATTACTGTTTTTGACGATTCTGTTGAAACAAAAATCTTTGATCAAAATATATCATTAACAGAAAAAACCAAAAAGGATCTATATCCAAATATTTTTTACTTTGGGAAAAAAGAAAAAGAATCATTTCTCGATAATCTTTTAAAAAAAATAAACAATCTGGGAATTGAGAGGGAGGTTCTTGACTTTGCAATTTACGGCAAAGAAGAATTTAAAATAGCAAAGGGTCCCGGAGGAAACAGAAATATTTCTATTTTAAAATCAGCTGGAAAAAAACTAATAAGCTTTGACGATGATATTGAAATCATTCCCAAGGGCGAAAAAAAGAAAACAGCTTCTTCCCCATATGGCATATCATTTGAAAAAAACCCGGAAATAAATCTTTTTGATGATATTAAAAAAGCAGAAAAAATTATTTCATATTGCGATACAGACCTTATTACCTCTTTTTTTGAAACAACAGGAGCTTGTGCCGCAGACCTTCTTGAGTCAGCAATGCACACGAATGGAAAAATCAATAATGCAGATTTTACAAAAGAGATAGGCTATAGCATTGAAAAAACAGGGGGCAAAATAATTGCAGCAATGTCCGGCATATACGGAGGACGATGGTTCAGCCGCATAGGTAAAATATTTACAAATGACGGAGAATTCCGCACCAGCTCTTACAAAGATAAATCTGCATATAATAAAATCAAAAAAAATCCAATAGCTACACTTCTTTCATCATCCGTAAACCTTTCAAACATCCCTTTTTTTGTAGCATCAGCATGCTCAATCGATCTCTCGCAAGGGATAATGCCGCCGTTCCCCCCTTTGGGAAGAAACGAAGACAGTATATGGGCTTTACTTGCTTTATATATCAATAAAAATTCTTTTATCGCATTTCTTCCAACAGCAGTTTTTCACAGCGAAAGCAATAAAAATGATTTTACAGAAAAAAATTACAGCGACACATTGCCGGATATGGGGCTTATTAATTTTTTAATTATAGATTATCTAAAAACAAGAGAATCTTTATTAATGCTTGATCCTTCGTTACCGTATATAGGCAGGCAGCTTGGGGAATTAGCATCCTGTTCCGATAAAGATTGGCTTGATTTCTGCAATATGGTATGGATGAAGTATACAGGAGGATTTATCGAAGAACTTGAAAATACCCTGGATTTTTACAGGAAAAAACCAAAGTATTGGGCTGCTGATGTTACTGAATATATAGAGCTTCTGGAAAAGCAGATTCTTGTTCCTGCTAATTCGCTCCCCTCTGAATTTATAATTGGCAATACTATAGAGGGTGCATGTAAACTTCATAAGCTCTGTTTAAAACAATATGGAAAACTTCTTGAAGCATGGCCATTGATCATGGAAGCAGCGCGTAATCTTTCAGATGGAGAAAGGGGATAACTGTGGAAGAAAGATATTATCCTGCTTCTGTAACTATGGAAAAAGCAGGGGAAAACAGGTTATTGGTTCATAATGAAAATGATAACTCAAATCATATAATACCCCAGTTGCTGGGAACCATATTATTGCAGCTTGCAGGCAGTCTTACAATAGAAGAACATATTGAAAGTATCAGGTCTAATGCAATTGGAATCGGATTATCAAAATCTTTGTTGTACGATATTGCAAAAGAGTGGGTTTCGCATGGATTATTAAGAAGCGAAAACCTGATTATGGCTGGAAGCAAAAAAAGCAGCAGTAATAAAGCGCCTTTCTTTTCGGGGTGTATTACTTGCAATAGGCCAAAGATGATCGATCGCTGGCTAAATACAAGAACCTTGTCGCAAAGCTATAGTTCCAATAAGATCAATATTTTGATATCCGATGACAGCAGAGATAAAAAAATAATTGAAAATAACAAGCTTATTGCGGAAAAACATAGCAATGGCTACAGTGGAAAAATAAAACTTATAAACAGGGTGCATAGAGAAAATTATTCGAATTTACTCCATATTGCTTCCAACAAAAAAATATCAAAAGATATTATTGATTTTGCCATTAATATAAATACTCCCAATTACAACGCAGCAACCATGGGGTCAAACCAGAATTCGCTTATATTGGGGAGCGCTGGAAGTATCCTGCTTTCAAATGATGATGATATTGAATATAAAGCCTATTCCCTGCGCGACAATAAAGAAAAAGAGGTTGTATTTTGCGACAATTATGTGTCACCTGTATTTTTTTATCCAAATATGGAGCAACTCGATTTTAATACACAAGAATTGGGAAATTATAATTTGCCGGAAATTTGCAGGGATTTTCTAAACAGTAGTTTAAATAAATATCTTGCGACTCCGGATGCTTTATCAATAATCTCTCCAAAAACAGCAATACTTCTTGAAAAAGAACTTATAGGGATATTAGCAGTAGTTGGAGGATACAGAGGCGCAAGATGGCACCAAAAATCATACCGTTCAATAGTTGAGCCGCAACATAACATGGAACAATATTTTTATAACTTTGATGATTACTCATCTATTAAGAAAAACGGAATTAATTTTACAGCATCTGAAAAAACTATTTTTAATAATGGTAGTTTCTTTATGGGAGGAACATATTGTATTGATAACAGTAATATACTCCCTCCTGTTTTCCCAATTGGAACTTTTAATGACTCAATTTTTGGAGTTTTATTTAACCGCTGTCTTGGTCCTGCTTTTTCTGTTCTCCTGCCAGTTGCATTTTTTCATAATCCTGAAATAAAAAAAGAGTTTAGCGAAAATGACTTTAATGACGTATCTATGGGAATTGGAAATTACTGTTTTATTTTAGCAAATAAATTTACAGAATCATTTGTAACCAAAGATA
>WRFK01000027.1 GCA_009778835.1 Spirochaetaceae bacterium | reverse complement strand
TGCGAGCCAATGGGCGAAGCAATCTAGTCAATACGTGTGGATTGCTTCGTCGCTTTGCTCCTCGCAATGACGGATGCGTGGCAGAACTCGCAATGACAGATGCGTGAAAAGCTATTAGGCGACGAAGCAATCCACCTTAGCTATTGACATGAGTCAATTCGAATCCCGTGATGTCTCACGTAAAAAACTAACCATGGATTCTTAAAAATCTCAAGTTAAATTCTAACCATTAATAATGTCTTATGCAAGCGCTCAACGATCCCATTACTTTGAGGTCTTCTGACTTGAGTTCTTCTGTGTTCAATATCTTCTAGCTGAAGAAATAATTCAAAAGGATGTTTATCAAGCCGTCCACAATATTCGCTTCCGTTATCGCTGAGGATAGAAATAATACAACAATTGTATTCCTCAAAAAAAGGCAGAACTTTTTCATTAAGTACATGAACAGCAGTAACAGGAACCTTTGAAGTATAAAGGTATCCGAAGACATATCTCGAATGGCAATCAACGACTGTTTGAAGATATATTTTGCCAATGCCTTTAAGACTTCCGACTGTAAATGTGTCAATAGCTACCATCTCTCCCGTGAAATCAGCTTTTATATGGCGTTCGCGGAACTCACAATCAAATTTTTCAAGTAGTTTAATGTGATTTTCTGATAATTCGATATTATTGCTTTTATGGTGCTGCTCCATACGAAGCAGTATTTGGTGTTGTAAAAGTAAGTTATTCCTTTGCCAAATACCCCGGATGGCTCCAATACCAATATTATTGCCTCGAAGAATAAGCTGCTGGCTCACCTTGCGTACCCCATGAACAGGGTATAAAAGACAGTAGTCAAGAACAACTTTTTCCTGCTCTTCTGTTGCTCTGTTTGGATGGGGATTCTTTGGACCTTTTGCTTTATCCAAAAGACCTTCTGAACCGAAGGTCTGGTAGTTGCGGCGAATTTCGTAGAATTGTTCTCTGGAGTAGCCTATGCGTCTGCAAGCCTCACTTACATTACCAAGTTCGTTTGCCAGTTCCAAAAGATTTAGCTTCCGCCTGGCAGCTTTTTGTGTTAGAGTGTAATTAGTGGTCATTTGATTCTCCTTAATGATTTATTTTTGGTCAAATAATTATATCATTCGGAGGTCTTATGACCGCTATTTTTTTATACTGTCAGCTAATTACTCTGCCCGCACACACTGAAGGAGTTTCACCGGCTATTAGAACCGGATTAGATGGCGAAGGGATCACGGCACCGGGCACTTTGCTTTTCTGGCAAGATTTAGGCTTTACTATGGATAACGGATGGACTCTTAGTACATTTCCGCCCACGCTGTTGCCGGCACCGTAAGCAGGGATTGCCCATAACCCCATGTGGGCCTGCGCGTAGGTCAAGGTAATTGTAATGGAGCTGTCCAAGATTTACTTCTCGGATAGCTCCGTATAAAACTAAATAAGGAAGGAAATAGCGATTTAATGGAGTTATTATGAATAAAAAACAAGGACTTCTGCAAAAGAAAGCTCTGGTAAAACAGGAACAATATAAGGCATGGGTACGAATCCCAGCTGTTTTATAACAGCCAAAGGAGGCCTTCTGCGTCTGGAGAAGCCGAAGGGAAGCTTCCTGTGGAGCGCGAGCCTTGTTTTAAGCTGTTGAGTTTGCAACACAAAACAGCAGCCTTCCGGTGACGCATTGATGGCGTGATATGATTGGTGTTTTTTTTTGTAATGGAGTGACGGAGGTTGCGGTAAATTTTTTATTAAGAAAAATTAATATTGCAAAAGCAATATTAGTTATGTATAATATGCTATTATGTGTTTTCCATATAAAAAGTTGTTTTTAAGCAACCATTAAATGGAAGATGGGTTTTATAAGTTTGTGTGCTTGCTTTAATAATAGTTATGGCTATTTTAAAGCTATTTTATTAGCGTATAATTGCGGAGAAAAACGTGTCAAAAGAATCAAAAGAATCTAAAACTGCGGTAGCAAAAGTAAAATACCCTATAGGCCTAAAGCTTGTTGCTATCATAACTATTCTATTGCTTGTATCGCTGGGCGCTATTACTATTATTGTTTCCCTTATGGTTAGTTCTGATGTAAGAATTACAGCAGAATATAATAATTTAAATATAAGCAAAATAACAGCTACAGAAGTTGAGAACAGGCTTAATTCTGTTCGTTCCAATGTTTTTCTTATACTTGACCTTTTGAATGCAGCAGGGGCTTCTGGTCCTGTTGCCAGGCAAGCTACCGGCTTTTTCTTTGAGGTAAACCAAGATATAGCAGCTATTATTATTCCAGGGTCTATGGAGTTAATAAATAACCGTTTTTTCCTTTCAAATGAAGTTGATCCAGGTCTTGTTCCTGTTTTTATAAAAGCTGAAAATGAAGCGATTCGCCGCTCAAATGCAGGAGAACCTATTCTTCTGAATGCAACTCCCTCATTTGGGATACAAATGATAGCAATGCTCTATCCGTGGCAGGAAGGGGGGCTTTCGCAGTCGGTTATTATCCTTTTCTCTTCAGAGAGCCTTACAGAATCTTGCGCTACGGGAGTCAATTCCAGTTTTATAATAAACAACAATGGCGATTTATTGGTGCATGCGGATATTGAACTGGTTCGCGCCGGGGTAAATATGTCAAATTTACCAATAATAAAGACAATACAGGAAAGCACTGTAAAAAACAGTCAGTTTCTATATAAAGATGATGATGGTACAAGATATTTCAGCGCATATCATAAAATTGCTGTAGCTAATGCGGCAATTGTAACAAATGTTCAGTATGATGTTGTTTTTGAAGGAATTGTTGCAACAACAAGGCGAAATATTTTTCTTACAGCAGCAGTTCTTTTTGCCTCTATACTGTTTATCTGGTTTTTCTCAAAAACAATTACTTCTCCTGTTAAGAGCCTTGTAACAGCAGCAGGAAAAATCGAACAGGGTGAATTTGAAATTGATCTTAAGCCAACCACAAGAGATGAACTTGGACTTTTAACGCAAAGCTTTGTGCAGATGGGTAAAGGCCTTGCGGAACGTGAACGCCTAAAAGATACTTTCGGAAGATTTATTAATAAAGATATTGCAGAAAAAGCAATGAAAGGGGAGTTAACTCTTGGAGGAGAAACAAAAGAAGTTACAGTTTTCTTCTCGGATATACGATCATTTACTGCTATTTCAGAAAAACTTGAACCAGATGAAGTTGTTGAATTTTTGAATCAATATATGACAAGAATGGTTGATTGTGTAAATAAAACAAGTGGGGTTGTAGATAAATTTATTGGCGATGCTATTATGGGTGTATGGGGAGCCCCCATATCTGCAGGCAGCCCTGCCCAGGATGCCCTTAATTGTGTGCGCGCTGCAATGATGATGAGAACTTCTCTTATTGAATTCAATGTAGGAAGGGGTGGAGATAAAAAGCCTATTATTAAAATCGGTTGCGGTATTAATACAGGAAAAGTTGTTGCAGGTCAGATTGGTTCAAATGAAAGAATGGAATATACAGTTATCGGCGATGCCGTTAACCTTGCTTCCCGTACCGAATCTTTAAATAAACCTTTGGGAACAGATATTCTTATAACAGAAAACACATATAATCTTATAAAAGATCATGTTATTGTAGAAGAAATGCCGTCTGTTACTGTAAAAGGAAAAGAAAAACCCCTCCGCATGTTTGGAGTAGTAAATATTCCCAAGGCACAGGATATACCTGGAGCAGGCGTACAAGGTCCAAAATCAATGGCAGATGTACGATCACTTCTTGGTATTATACCGCCTGATATGAATAAGGTAGATTTGGATGGAGAAGAGAAAAAATACAAAATTCAGGGCAATTGATATAATTGTTATTATAGTTTGCATCTCTGGTATTGTCCTCAATATAGTATTGTTCTGGAAAGATCTTAACAGGACTCTTACAAAGCTTTATGAAGAGCATATAGCTGTTGTTTCATATAAATATAAAGCAGCGCAACGTAAATTTCTTGACCGCGTATTGTGGGACCGTCTTAGACAGGAATCCCCTGTATATAACGGCGATATTATCCGCACAGCAGAGCTCTCTGAGGCAAGAATAACTTTTCTTGACGGTCAATACATAGAACTTCTTGAAAATACACTTGCTCAAATTTTTTGGGATAAAAAAGAAATTTTAATTGATTTTGCAGGCGGCGATATAAATATTAATTCGCATGTAGGCAGTAATGCTGTTGTCCTTGCATCCGGAAATAACCGTGTTGAAGTTGCATCCGGAGGAGTTCTTAATGCAAGAACAAACAGTTCTAACCAGGCGTTAAATATAATGCTTCTTGAGGGTAGCGGCTCAATTACTTCTTCATCAGGAGAAATACAATCTATTAACGCAGGATCTGCATTGAGTTTTTTACAGGATGGAACACAGGATGTAATGCCTATGGTAGCTGTGCTTTCCCCTGTTCCCGGAACACAGGTGCTTAATAGCAGCCATGAAGATTTTCCTATAAATTTTATATGGAAAGCCAATAATTTTGGTGATGGCGAGTTTGTATATATAGAAATTTCAAAAGAGTCTTCTTTTAACAGAATGGTTTATTCAAGTGAAGTAAGAGATGTAACTGAAACAGAAGTTATGCTCTCTTCCGGCGCCTACTGGTGGAGAATATATCCTTCTTCGTTCAGGAACTCGGAAAACAATATTAAGAATGCGGCAAGCGGAAGGCTTACTATCAATTATGCGCCTTCTCCAAGACTTATTTCGCCGGTAGAAAATTATGTCTATGCTTACAGGGCGAAGCTTCCTGCTGTCCGGTTTTTATGGACAGGTACAGAACGTGCGGCTGCTTATCGTCTTGATGTAGCCAATAATCCGCGAATGGAAAATCCTGTAGTAAGCAGGCAGCTTTATGATTTATCGCTTGTGTTATCTACTCTTGAAGAAGGGACTTGGTACTGGAGAGTTACTCCGCTTTATCCTGCGGATTTTTTAGGGTCATCTTATCCTCCCTCTGTTTCTTCTTTTGTTATAAATAAGAGTGGCTCTCTTGAACCTCCTGTGCTTTCTTCGCCTGCAGTGGGTAATTTTGTTAATATTGCAAAAGAAAGCAAAGATACATATTTTTCATGGAGAAATGAATCTGAGGCAGCTTCTTATACAATAAAAATTTCAAAAATCTCAGATCTTTCCAATCCTGTGATCCAAAGAGAGCTTAAAGAAAACTGGTATATATATAAACCAAGGCAGCAAAGCATTTTAGAGGAAGGGGTACAATACTATTGGGGAGTTTTCCAGACAGATATTGAAGGAAACAGTTCACTTATATCCGAGATAAGGTCTTTTTTCGCTCTGTCCGGAGAAATTATTCAGAGAACTCTATTCCCTCCTGATAATTATATAATTGCAGATGCCCGTATACCCGATACCCGTTTTACATGGAGAACAAATCTTCCATTTGCAACAAGGTTTCAGGTATCTGAGCAAAGTGATTTTTCTTCATTATTAATTGATGATGAAGTTATTGTAACAAGTATTCAGGGAAAGACATTGGCAGTAGGAGATTATTACTGGCGTATTTTCTCGGAAGCGAGCGATAAAACAGCAACATTTGCTACTCCCGAAAAACACTTTTCTGTTGTTGCGCCTCTTTCTGCTCCAATTGCAGAAATTCCTGCTCAGGATGACAAGGTCGTTGTCAGAGAAAAAGTTCCTGTTGATTTTAGCTGGAGCGCTGTGCATGGCGCCAATTATTATCAGATAAAGCTTTATAGAGCAGGCAGTAATCAGGAATCTGTAAGTGAGTATGCTTCGGAAAATCGTATTTCCTTATTGATGGATAATCTTCCCGATGGTGACTACCGCTGGACAATTCAGGCATTTATTGATGAAAGCACAACATCTTCGCGCCGCACCAGCCTTTTGGGAATATATAATTTTAGCATGAAAAAATTGAATCCGGTTATTTTGTCAACTCCTTATACCGGTTATGCATTTGAAGGACTGCAGGCATTGCGCAGCCCGGGAGTGGTTACCTGGTCTTCCAAGGAAGAAGTGGCTGCGTCCCGTTTTATTCTTTCCAGAAATGCCAATCCACTTGCAGATACCTCTCTTGTAATGGATATAAAAAATCCGCCCAACACTATTCAGCTTATACCGCTTAACGAAGGGAGATGGTACTGGACAATTATTGCCGAAACACCCGATGGTTTTGATATAAGCGCAAGAAGCCCATTATACTTTATAGTAAACTCAATACCTTTGCTTCCTGTTCCGGGTGGAAGAACTCCCGAGAACAGATATACGATTGGTCCTGCAGAGTTAAGGGAAACAAAAACAATTATTTTCTCATGGAACAGTGTTGAAGGCGCAAACGGTTATGTTTTTACAGTTTTCCAGGAAGGGGAAAGAGCAAACCAGAGGAAGCTTTTACATACTGCTATTGTTGATGAAACAACTTATGAACTTGAAGATCTTTCTGTATTGGATAGAGGAAATTTTGTATGGCAGGTGGAAGCTGTAAGCAAAACAGAAGAAGTTATTGAACAAAGGGGAACTGTAGGGCAGAACAGTTTTATAATTAATCTTCCGCAGGTGAATAAACCACAGGCAAAACAACCAGGAATTTTATATGGAAAATAAGAAACATATTAGCCTTGTTTTTCTGATGCTCTTTGGAATTCTGAGTTTTCTTGCTGCTCAGACAGGTGTGACAGCCACTGCTCCTGCTCCAGCTAACGAACCTGTTCCGCAAGTCGAATCTATTTCGCAATCGGAAAATCTTTCTTATTATATTGTGGAAACAGAAGAAGGGGTGCGCTTTGTTCAGCGAATTGAATGGAATCCGGTGGAATATGTATACCGCTATGAAGCTATTGTTGAGCAGCGGGATGCTTCTAATGTATATAAAGAAATTCTAAATGAATCCACAGAAGTAAATTTTGTAGAAATTTCTATCCCTGCGGGAAGATATAGATATAAGATAAAAGTATATAACCTTCTTAACAGACTCGAGGGAGAGTCTACCTGGCAGGAGTTTGAGGTATATCTGGCAATACAACCTGTTCTGGATTCTTTTTCTCCGGGAAGATTTTATCTTGATGAAGAGGGCACAACCGTTATAACTATTACAGGTAAAGATTTTGTAGAAAATGCGGAAGTGTTCCTTGTTACAAGGCCTGTTCCCGGAAAAACTCAGGAATCTGTTCGCCTTACTCCGTCACAAAAGAAAATTGATCCAACAGGCAGAGTAGCAGAGGCTTCTTTTAGTGATCTTGATTTAAAAATAGGAATGTACGATGTTGTAGTGCAAAACCCAGGAGGATTAAGATCTTCTGCGGGACCATTTTACATTTCTTTCCAGAAACCAATAGATTTAAATATTTCTATTGGCTGGACACCAATGAAAATATTTAACTATATGTCAGATTCGTCAGAGACGAATGAACATGCGCGTTATGTAGCTACGAATGAATTTATGGATTACATATATTATTATGGTCTTTCCATGCGTTTTACATTTATTCCAATCAAAAAAGCATTTGGATATTTGGGTGTAGAACTTGCTCCCTATATAAGTTCTTTTAGTGGTAATGAAAGTGACGGTTATGCTGTTGAAGGGTTTCTTACAGGAGCGAATGTTAATTTTGTATATCAAAAACATTTTATAAAGAGAAAACTGGTTGGAAATGCGCGCCTGGGCGGAGGCATTTCAATGTTCTATGATCTTAAAATTAGTTATGACACAGGTCTTATTTCCGATCCTTTTACTACATGGTTTTATTCTGCTAATGTAGGATTATCTTTGCAATACTTTATAACAAAAAAGGTCTTTGTTGATATTGGAGCAGATTACCAGCAAAATTTTTCCGGTTCTATGCCTAGTGGGTTAATACGACCAGGTATATTTTTTGGATACCAGTTCTAGTAGTCTTCTGAAATATCACAGTCATGCTGACTCAACGTCACCGACTTAATACCGACTCAATGTCATACCGACGGAAGTCGGTATCCACACTATCATTCTTGGGCAGGTGAAGGCTTTTTATTAATTAATATTTAAAATCACTGTCGCCTATAAATTCTCTAAGCAGCGAAGTTCTTGGAACAAGCCTTACCGGAATGTTGCTGAAATTTGCAAGAAATCTTTCAAGCCGTTTTGCTTCTGAATAAAGTTCATGATATGGTTTTACGGTTTTTAATATGGGCTGCGCAAAAGTTCTTAATACTGCAAGTTCATAATCAAGAGCAGAATTAAAAACACTGTCTGCATATTCCTGGAATGGAAATATATTTATTTTTTCCCCATTTCTTACAGATGGCCATCTTGAAAGTGTATCAATAGCAGAATATCCCCTAAACTGGAAATCTCTTACCATTCTTCTAAGAAGCCTGTTGTCTGTTGTGGGAATTCTATTGTGGTCATCAAGATTAAGCTGTGTAAGCGCAGAAATATAAATTTTATGCTTATAATCAGGATCAATTTTATTTGTAAGCTTTTCATTGAGACCATGTATTCCTTCAACAAGAAGAAGCGTTTTACTATCCATTTTGATTTTATGGCCTTTGTTGAAATCCCGTTTGCCTGTTTTAAAATCAAAATAAGGTATTACAACCTCTTTGCCTTCAAACAGATCAAGAAGATTCTGGTTAAAAAAATCAAGGTCTATTGCATTGATTGATTCAAAATCATAATTTCCATTTTTATCTTTGGGAGTTTTTTCCCTGTCAACATAATAATCATCCAGAGAAAGAGCTATTGGTTTAAAACCTACGACCCGTAACTGTATGGAAAGTTTTTTTGCAAATGTTGTTTTGCCTGATGATGATGGCCCTGCAATAAACACTACTTTTACTTTATCCTGTTTTTCTGCAACCTGATCTGCAATTTGCGCTATTTTTTTATCATGCAGAGCTTCTGCCATCCATATTAGATCTTCTGCTCTTCCTGCAGCTATGTGTTCATTTAATCCACCTACAGAACTAATGCTCTGTATTTTACCCCATGCTTTATACTCCTGATATGTCTTCGCAAGAACAGGAATATCTTTAAATGGTTTTATAATGTCTGGTTTTTCTCTGTTGGGATATCTTAAAAGAAAGCCATTGGAATATTTTTTTATTTCAAAATATTTTAGAAACCTTGTGCTCGGAACCAGGGGTGTGTGTGCAATATCTTTATAATCTTCACATGCATTAAGAACAATGCTGCTGAAATTCAAATGTTTTAAAAGAAGGTATGTCTCTTTCCAGTTGTTGTTTTCGCTAAAATAATCAAGCGCTTCCTGATATGAAATATTTTCTCTGACAATGGGAATATCTTTTTTGATATCATCGCGCATTGTTTTTTCAATAGCTTCGATTTCTTTTTCACTTATTTCCGAAAAATCTTCAAAGTGGTAATAGTAGCTGGTGCTAAGCGAGTTGCTTATAACAAGCCTTCTTTCGGGAAAAAGTTTTTTTGCGGACTTTGTTAACAAAAAACAAAGTGAATCCCTGTATATTTTACTTCCATCAACTGTAGTAATACCAACAGGCTTTATTTCACAGTTTATTATTATTTTAAAATTTAAACTTACAAGTTTATTATTTAAAAGTACTCCAACAGTGTTCTCTTTAATTGATTTAAATTCATCGGCATTTAAAATAGATTCTACTTCTGTGCCATAGGGAGCTGTTATTACTTTACCCGAAGGAAGTTTTACATTTAAATCTTTCATAATATGTCCTTTTCAAAAGTGGTATGCATAGTATACCACTTTTGTTTTATACTATAAATAACCGGAAATAAAAATTACTGAACTATTACTTTTCCTATTGCCTGCTCCCAATCAAAATAAGCTGCAAGATATTCGTAAATAGAAGAAATAAAATTTATATTGGAAAGCTCGTAGCTTGTTGTCGCATCTTTTAGATCAAGTTGAGTTGCTATACCTGCCCTGTAAGAAGTTTGCGCTATATTATAGGCTTTTTTTGCTGTTTCCACAGTAGCTTCTGCCGAAACAATTCTCTGCTGAGCCTCTTTGAGTGTCAGGTAAATACTGCTTATATTTGCCGCAACATTTTCTTTTAATTGATCTAATCTTATTACAGATTGTTCATATTCGCTTTTTGCTTTTCTGTCTTGCGCAAGTAAAGCGCCCCCTGTGAAAACAGGAACCGAAACTGTAATTCCAATCTGCGCAACTTTTCTGTTGTTATCAAGCGCAAATTGATCCGATGCTGCGCTTACGGCAAAAAGTATATTTCCTTTTAGTGTGGGGAAGTGGTCGGACCTTGCTGCTTTTAAATTTATTTCCCTTAGAGATACTTCGGCAGCAGTTGCTTTATAATCGGGTCTGTCTGCAAAAATATCTGAAACAGGAATGAGCTCCGGTATATCCGGGTACTCGCTTAAACTGGTTTTAAGAGTTATTTCTTCGTTTTCATCCATTCCTGCAAGATTTTTAAGATTGATTCTTGCAAGATCGAGATTTCTTTGCGCCTGAAGTGTTTCTGGTATTTTTGTTTTCCATTCAACTTCTGCCCTTAGAAAATCGAATTCCGAAATTATTCCGGTATTAAATTTATTTTTTGCATTCAGATAATTTTCATAGGTATTGCTTTCAACGCTTTTTCTTACTTCTAAAAGCTGTTCAAGAAGATAATTTTGGTAATAAACTTTTTTTGCAATAGTAAGAATTGCATGCTTTTGCGCATCATAAATATATCCGGACATTAGCTTGTATTGTTTGCTTGCTTTTATGGCATTGAAAACTTTAAGGTTAAAAATTTGTTGATTAAGACCAAGGCCAAAAGTAAACTCGTTATTTGTGCTTACAACCAAATCCTGATACATAAGCTGTGCGAATCCAGGCGCAGTATCTACTATAGCTCCCACAGGCACAGGCTGCTTGATTTCAAGAAGATTTCTTTTATATCCTGCTTCTGCGCCGATCATGGGCAATGCCTGCGATTTTGCTGCTTTTTCCGTTGCATTTGCGATTTCAAGCTCTTTTGCCGCAGTCATAAGCTGTTTGCTGTTTTTCTCGACAAGTTTTACATAATCTTCAAGAGTTATATCAAGAGCCGCCAGGTTAACTGCGGCTGCTACAAGTATGCAAATCAATAATATTTTTTTCACTGGAGAGCCTCCATAGTTCTCGTTTTTGTACGTGCCAGAATATTTTCAATAGCGGGAATTACAATCAGGGTAAGAAGTGTGGAAGTAATAACACCTCCAATAGTTACCAAGCCCATTGGTTGTCTCATTTCTGCTCCTGCAGCTCCTATGCCCATTGCCATGGGGAGCATTCCCAGTATTACCGCGATATTTGCCATAAGTATTGGCTTGAATTTTATGGGGCATGCTTCAAGCAGCGCTTCTCTTTTTGTTAGCCCTTTTACAACCAGCTGATTTGAGTAATCAAGTATTAAAATTGCGTTAGTAACTACCATACCAGCTAACATTATTATAGCCATCATTGAAACAAAGTTCATATTGCTGCCTGTTATAAGGAATGTTAAAACAACTCCTATCAAAGAAAGAGGTATTGTTGTAAGAATAATAATTGGCTGGAACAATTTTTCAAGTATTCCGGCTAAAAGCATATAGGTAATAATTATTGCAATAATAAAAGCAAAAATCATTTCGTTGATTATGTTTTCCATTTCTTCGGCATTACCGCCCAAAGAGAGCGAATAACCAAGCGGAAGCTCAAGTTTTTCAACTTCTTCATATACAATATTCATAAGCTGGCTCTGCGCGTATCCCGGAGCTATATCCGAAGTAAATTCAACAGACTTGAATTTATCTTTGCGCAGGATTTTGCTGTATCCTGTGGTAAATTCAATATCCGCAAAGTAAGATAACGGCCATATTCCGGAAGGGGTTGCTATGGAAATATTTTTAACATCTTCATAAGATTGTATTTCATCATCTTT